>JAYTHD010000174.1:0-8619 GCA_043732975.1 Verrucomicrobiota bacterium | reverse complement strand
GTTTGATCAGGGCCTGGATAACTATAATTCGTTGGTCAAGCAGATCGAGGCGCAGGCTGAATTGCTGACGGCTCAATTCAACCTGACCAACCGGGATATCCTGATCCAGACGAAAAGTGTGGCCGACTCCGTGACGCTGAATGAGGCCATTCGTCAGGCCCGGGAGCGACAATTGGGTTTCGAAACCGGGGCGCGGGTCGCGACCCTGATCTCCAGCGCCATCGCGGAAGCCCTGCCCAAGAGTCTCATTTTGGGGATAGCGAGTGGTGGCGATCTGACCTCGTTGGCCCGCTCGGCGATTCATCTGGGGGGAGCGGCCTCAGCTGAGATTCTGCTGCAAGGGGCCAATATGGAACAGTTGACGCAACTGGATCAGCAAAATGTAAAGGAGGAGAATCAGGCTCGGGCCTCCATTGCGGTGACGGCGGCGCACGTGAGTTTCGAGGCGCAGGCCCAACTGGTGGCCCTGGAACAGTTGGTTCGCTCGGAAGCCGGAGCCCGGCTCGATGTCTACGCGCTGCAGGAGACCATGCAACAGGTCGGCGGACGTTATACCGCCGCCCTGGCTCAGGGTGTCCGCGCCTTGGAAGACCTGTTGCGATTTCGTCAGGAGACCGCGGCCAATGTGCAGCAGGCACGTTATAAGGACATGGCGTTCCGGATTTTTCGCAATGACGCCTTGCAGAAATATCGGGCCCAATTTGATCTGGCCGCCGCCTACGTTTACATGGCCGCCCGCGCCTATGATTTTGAAACCTCGTTGTCCGCGACGGATTCCCGGGGTTCGGCCCGGGAGTTTCTGGAGGACATCCTGCGCACGCGCTCCATTGGGGCCATTGTCGGCGGCGAGCCTCAGGAGGGCAGCAGTGATGGCGACCCGGGTCTGGCGGATCCCATGGCCCGCATGATCGCCAATTGGCAGGTGCTCAAAAGCCAGTTGGGCTTCAATAATCCGCAGAATGAGCAAAATCGCTTTTCGCTCCGCCGCGAATTGTTCCGCATCAAGGACGGTTTTGCGGGCGACACGGTTTGGCGGGAGACGCTGTCGCGTCACATCGTGCCCAACATCCTGAACATACCGGAATTCCGGCGACTGGCGCTCTACGAGTCGGGGCAGGCGGCGGAGCCGGGGATTGTCATCCCTTTCAGCCAGGATGGCCGGAGCACCACCATTGAAACTGGCGTTAATTTCTTTGGATGGAAGACGGCGGGTGGGGATAGTTCCTATAGTTCTTCGAGCTTCTCCACCAAAGTCCGCGGCGTGGGACTATGGTTTGTGAACTACAATGCCTCCGGTCTGGCCAACACCCCGCGCGTCTATCTTCTACCCGCGGGCAATGACGTTTTCCGTAGCTCCTCGCCTGCGCCGGTCGGAACCAAACGCGAGCTGCGCTATTGGCGGGTGTTTGACCAGGTGCTGCCCGTTCCGAATGCGAATCCCGGTAGTTTGGCCAAGGCGGATTGGATACCGGCAGTGGATGAGCTTTCGGGAAATTTTGCTGACGTTCGACGGTTTTCGGATTTCCGAGCCTATCACGACAGCGGCAGCTTCAGTATCAACGAATTGAACCTGGACAGCCGGCTCATCGGCCGCTCGGTGTGGAATACCCAATGGATGCTGGTCATACCCGCCAGCACCTTGCTGAGTGATCGCAACGAAGGTTTGGATCGATTCATCAACGGAAAATCGGTGGCCGGTGTGCGCGACGGGGACGGAATCAAGGATATTCTGCTGCTGCTCCAATCCTACGCCACTCCCGGTCGGTGATCGAGCGGCAACGCCGGTCGTCGGCGCTTGGGCCGGAGCGCCGGTTTCCAACCGGCTTACGGCGTGGATAAAAGGAAAGCTGTAACAGAATGAATGAACCCTCTGCGCAAAAGAATCGGACCACAGCTGCCGTGAAGGTCTTGAGTGAAGGTGCGACGTCGCCCAAATCCTCCGCGGCTAAGCCGTTTGGAAACCGGCGCTCCGTTTTACGCGCAGGCTGGCGCGCATTGATTCTCGTCCTCGCGTCGGCTTTTTGGGTTGAACCGCTAACTGCCGCGGACAAAAGCGGTGTCTCGGCCAACAGCATCTCCCTGCCCACCGGGCCAGGTTCCATCCAGGGGTTGGGCGAGGCGTTTCAACCGATTCTAAACACCGGCACCACCAGCCACAGTCTGCCGCTGAAGCTGTCGCTTGGTACTGCGGGACATCAACCCAGCCTCTCCCTGGGATATGAGGGCGGCGGAGGTAACGGCCCCTTGGGCTACGGATGGGACCTGTCCCTGCGGTGCGTCCAACGCCAAACCGACAAGGGCATTCCGCGCTATGTGGACGGCCCCAATGGCATCGACGACAACCTGGACGGTGAAATTGACGAACCGAATGAAGTGGACGGATTCCTCAATGACGCGAAGGAAGAACTGGTTCCGGTATCGGCTCCGCCGTTCACCAACTACTTCTGTGCCACCGAGGGTTCATTCATTCGTTACCGCCGGGTCGCCGATTACTGGGAAGGCACGCAACCCAACGGGACGCGGATGCTCTTTGGCCAGACTTTCGCCGCGCGCATTGTCAATCCGGCCAAGACCAACCAAGTGTTCGCATGGCTTTTGGAGAGCGAGATCGATACGCATGGTAACACGATCACGTACACCTATTCCACGTTTCCCGACGCTCACAATCTGAGCCAAAAGTATTGCTCGAAGATCGAATACGGCCCCGGCGCACCCCCGTGGACTTCCTTTCACTTCGTCACTTTTGAATATGAGGATCGGGCGGATTGGTTTGAAGATTGCCGGAGCGGATTTCAGATCCGCACGGGCAAGCGGCTGAAGCAGATCCGGATGGGTACGCAAGGACCAGTCCTGGCGGGCCATGCCGCCGGGGATTTTAGCGGCGACGGAATCACGGATTACCTGAATCGGGCGTATGCACTCGGGTATCAATCGTCCTCCTTCTGGTCGCTGTTGGAGACGGTCACTCCGATTGGAGCCGACGGGGTCAGCACCCTGCCGCCGTCGCGGTTCGGCTACACCGAGTGTACTGCCGCGGCGACCATCTCCGCAACCGGTCGCGTGTTCGGAACGCAGCACGAGCCGTCCGTTTCGTTCGACCAGAGTACCGTGGACCTGATCGATCTGAATGGCGACGGACTTCCCGACCTGCTGCAGACCCTGGCGGGCAGCGGCCACCGGGGTTTTATCAATCAAGGCCAACGGCGCGCGGCCGATGGTTCCCCGGTAATCCAGTGGGGGCCGGCGGTGGAGGTGGAGGCACCCGACGAACGGGCCTGGGCGCTCGGCCTGGGGGATCCGCAAGTCCACCTTGCGGACATGGATGGGGACGGCCTGGCGGACCTCGTGCAAACGGCCACGGATCGCGTCTACTACTTTTCCAACAAGCCAGGCATTGGCCAAAGCGGATTCAGTTGGGGAGCGCGTACGCTGATTTCGAATCAGGAAGTCCCGCCACCGTCTCCTTTCGGCGATTCGACCCGGACCGTGCGGACGGCGGACCTCGATTTCAACAAGCGCACGGATATTATCAAGAGTATCGGGAATGGCACGGGCTACCAGATCTGGTTCAATTTGGGTGATGGAAGATACTCGGGCCGCACCACGGTTTCGCCGGAGCCGAGCTATGACTTTTCCGCGGCTGGCGTTGAGATTGCCGATTTTAATGGCGACCGGGTGCCCGATATCGCCCAGATCCGACCTGCCAGCATCAAGGTAACGGCGGGACTGGGCTATGGCCGTTTCGCAGGGGAGATTTCCGTTCCCATTCCCGATACCTTCCTGACCACCGACCAAATCGGCAAGGCCGCGCTTCAGGACATCAACGGGGATGGACTCGTGGATCTGGTGATTGAGCGGGCCGACGGCAGCAGCATTTGGTTTTGGCTGAATCGCGGAAACTATACCCTGGAAAGTCGTCGTACGATCACCGGTCTGCCTCCGAACTTTGGCCAGAAGCATGCGATCCGCTGGGCGGACTTAAATGGCAATGGCACGACCGACATGATTTCATCGGATCCCGGCAGTTCCCCGCGGATGCTGATGGTGGACATTGGAGAGTTGATGGGATGCGTGCCCAAGCCGCACTTGCTCACCCGGATTGATAATGGCATCGGCGGCATCACACGCATTTCCTACCGGACGTCGACGGATTTCATGCTGGCGGACAGCACCAATTCCGCGGGAGCCTTTCACTATGCCTGGCCGCATTCGCTGCCGTTCCCCGTTGAGGTGGTCTCCCGGGTCGAGGTTGAAGATTCCCTGGGGCATATGTATGCCAAGGAGTTCCGGTTTCATGACGGTTACTACGACCCAATTGAAAAGCAGTTTCGGGGCTTTGGGCGGGTCGAACAGGTCGAGATCGGGGATGCCACGGCGCCGACTCTGGTGGCGCGCTCGATATTCGATGTGGGGGATGAATACCAGGCGATGAAGGGCAAGCTTCTCCGACACTCCACCGAGCAGGAGGACGGTGCCCTTTTCGGCGAGGAGACCACGCGCTGGCAGTTACCGCCACGCACACTTTATACCAACAGTGCCGGCAAGGCGGTTAGTTATGCCTTCCCGGTCCAATCCGTCAACCGCGTGGTGGAACTGGGCAAGGGTGCGGAACGGTCCATGGAAAAGGAGTTTGCTTACGATAATTTCGGTAATCTGACGCGGGATGCGGATTATGGGATCGTGGAAGGCAATGATCGGTCTGCATTTGACGATGAGCGCGTTGGGGTCACTGAGTATGCCTTGAATCCTGACGTGTGGATCGTGCACCAACCGTTACGACATCAGGTGATGGACGAAAACAATCGGGTAATTTCCCGGGAGGAATATTTTTACGATGACCCCTCGTTTGGCGGCAACAATCCCGGGCTCGTGATAATTGGAGACCATACCCTGACCCGCTCATGGATCGACCCCGCAGTACCCGGGGCGTTTATCAAATCATCGCGTACCCGATACGACCGATTTGGTAATCCCACAATGACCCTTGACCCATTAGCGCAGGATGTACCGGTTGCTGCCGCTGGCCATTATCGTGAGGTTCGCTACGGTTTGGGACTGTCCACTTTTCCGGAGGCTGAGACCATCCACGTGGGCAACGGCACCCCGCCACTGGTTGTCCGGGCGGATTATGACCAGGGCTTTGGCGTCGTTGTTGGCTCCAAGGACATGAACGGGAACTCGACAACGGTTTCTTATGATACGTTCTCCCGTCCGGTCAGGATGGTTCAACCAGGGGACACCGAGGCCTATCCAACCCTGGAATATGACTATTATCCAGCGGTGCGGTTTGGCGGGACGGGTGTGGTAAACTTCGTCGAATCTCGATCCCTGGACAAAACTCCTGGACTGGCCGGACCGACCAAGCGCGACCACTATTTCATTATTCGGAGCTTTTCGGACGGATTGGGCCGTGAATTGATGACGAAACAGGAAGCCGGTCCCGATCCCGATACCGGTCACTTGCGCGTCAGCGTCAAGGGAGCGGTAACCTTCAATGCCCGTCTCGGGGTCCATCAAAAGCTGCATCCGTATTACTCGACCTCAGATCAAGCGGCCGGGGGCTTCGACTTCGAGTCCGTTGAGGCTCTTGGGTGGCGGGGTCGATTCCTGAATTCAGGAGTCCTTACCAATCTCACTTTGGGCAACGCGCACAAGGAAACCATCAGTTATGATGCCCAATTGCGGTCGATCGGGGCGACCAATCCGGACGGCAGCTTCGCCACCACGGCCTACCAGCCGATGGTCACGCGAAACCAGGACGAAAACGGAACGGACCCGGCCTCATCTCATTTCAATACTTCCGCGATCTCCCACATTGATGGCTTGGGTCGCGTCATCCGCGCGGACCATCTGGTCCGTCTCAATGATGATGGCACACCTACCGCCGAGCTGCGGACCTGGTCGATGCTTTTCAGCTATGACATCAATGACCAACGAACTGGAGAGACCGATCCGCAGGGGAATACCAAGGGGGCATCCTTTGATGGTTTGAAACGGTTGATTTCACGGAGCGATCCAAACCAGGGAACGACCACAATGGTCTACGATGCGGCCTCGAACCTCGCGGAAAGGCAGGACGCAAAAGGGCAACGTTGCAGTTTTACCTACGATGGGGTCAACCGCTTGTTGACTGAAGACTATCACGACGAGGACCAGACCTTCTCGTTCCACCGCCTTTATGATCCCTCGGTAGACATCAGCGCCGGGAATCAGCCGGACGTCCTCTACCACTACGACGCACCGGTTACCAACCTGGATTCCGGTGACGGATCGGTTGGCACTGCGCATAGCACTCGGGGTCGTCTGGCGCAGGTGGTGGATCTTTCCGGCGAGATTCATATGTCGTACGATGTCCGGGGACGGCTGGAATACGAGGTCAGGCGCATACCAGATCAGGGTGGTCTGATCTCCTATACCACTCGGCGAACCTATGATTCAATGGGCCGTGTGATGGAACTCACCTATCCCGACAATGATGTCATCCACTACACCTACGATGATCGCACCCAGGTTCGCCGCATTTTTGGAGATCGGGCGGGTGATCTCCTGGAGTCGGTCACCTATACGCCGTTTGACACACAGTTGGAGTGTCGATACGGAAATGGCATCCAGACCCGGCGCACTTATGATCAACGGATGCGGATGGAATCCCTGTTCACGGGATCACCCCGGGATCCCGGGAGTCCCCTCATCTGGTGCCGCTACGCGTTCGACAAGGCATCCAATTTGGACGCCATTGAGGATCTCCGGCCGCAGTTCGGAGCGAAGGATGCGCGCCATAACACGCAACTCCTGAAGTGCGACGACCTGTACCGGCTGGTGCGTTATCAACTCACCGATCCCAAGCACGAGTCGGTCAGGGCCGTGATTGAACATCGCTACGACCGCATCGGTAATATGCTTTACCAAAGCTCTCCCAGGCCCGAACTGCCTGGACATATCGAACAAATTGAAGAGGGTCGGACGGTGGTCAATATGGGGGCGATGATTTCGGGCGGTCCGGCCGGTGCCAGCGGGCGCGGCAACCGCAAGCCCGGAGACCCGCCGGGCCCGGGTGCGCTAACATCTACACAGGAGGGGCGCGTTCTGACCTATGACGACAATGGCAATGTCACCTCGCTCGGCGGGATGACCAATACGTGGGATTTCAGGGACCGCCTGGTAACGGTGGAGAACGCGTTGATGCGTGCGGAGTATACCTACGATTATTCCGACCAACGGATAATCAAAAAGGTCGTCCGCAAAGAGGCATCCAGCGGCGGTGCCGCGAGTGTCACCACGCTCTATGTCAGCGGGGGGTTCGAGGTGCGGGATTCCGATCAGCCCACGAAATATGTGTTTGCCGGCAATACCCGTGTCGCGCAGATCACCGGAGCCATTTCATCGGTGACGAACCGGGTTCAGCGGCTGCGTGTGAAGGCGGGTTGGAACCTGCTGTCCTTGGCGGTGGAGGCTGGGAATGCGGCAGCGCAACTGGGCGTCGGGATTGATCCAACCATTGAGGCTTGTTTCCGATGGGATTCGGCAACGCGGGAATTTCGAAAAGTGAGCATCGGTGATCCGCTTTCGTCGGACTCGGTATTTTGGCTTAGGAGCGGTCGGGACCAGGTCCTGCGGGTGGTTGGGTCCTACGAGACGCCGGTCAGTCGGGTGGCGCAATCGGGTGGGGATTTCATCGCCGGCGCGGGATTGGAGACCTTTGCCTTGACGTCGGGCATCCCAGGCGTCGCGGAAGCGTGGGCTTATGATTCGGAGGCGCAGCGGTGGAGGGCGAGGCTTCCCGGGTTGACCGATTTGAGTAGTTTGCTCCCCGACAGGCTTCCGCCCGGAGGTGCCATTTTGGTTCGAGCGCCGGCCGGAGAGCGGTTTCAATTGGCGGATCCGGCCTTGGCGATCCGGTACTATCATCAGGATCATCTCGGATCGTCCTCGGTGACCACCGGCGCGGATGGGAATATCATTGAGGAGGACGCCTTCTATCCATTTGGCCAACTTCGGCATCGGGAGCGCACCGGAACCGCGGGGGTAAATTACCTGTTCACCCAAAAGGAGAGGGATGGGGAGACCGGGCTGGATTATTTCGGCGCCCGCTACTATTCGCCGCCGCTCGGGCGGTGGATGAGTGTGGATCCGGCGGCCGATTCACAGCCGGGTTTGACGCCCTATCATTACGTGGAGAATCGACCTATGAGCTATACCGATCCGGATGGGCGTCAACCATTTGGTTCGGGTGCGCTTGCCCTGGTGAAGCGGGTTGCGGGCAAAGCGAGTGATGCCATCAAGGAGAAGGCGGGAGCGTTCAAAGATAAGGTGAATCAAACGTTGCACCCGAAGGAGGCGATGCAGGAAAAGATGCTCTCCGCAATGGACGCGCCCAAGGAGGAGATGGCGGCCCCGGCTGAGATTCAGGTCATCAATAATCAGACCGATGGTGATGAGATCAATGATGAGGTCCAAGTCATGCACTTGCGAAAGGCAGAAAAATTTACCAGCCCGATCAGCATGGAGCAGGCCAAGGCGGGTCTGGGGAAAGGCGCAAAGTTTGTGGGCGGGCAATTGGTGTCGCATACGCCCTATCTGGGCACGGCCGTGGATTTTGGGCAAAATGTCAAGCATTAC
>JAYTHD010000173.1:0-2231 GCA_043732975.1 Verrucomicrobiota bacterium | reverse complement strand
GCGCCGAGGTGAAATAGGAAAACATGAAACCCGAGAATTACGTCGAAGCGCCCAATCTGTCTGCCTTCGTGTTGACGTCGCCGAGCGCATCGGAATTCTGGCAGGAAGCCGGGAAGACCTGGGACTGGGTGAAGTACGTGTGGGTGGGGCCAACTCCAAACGTCACGGTGGATCTGAACAACCTGTATCCCGGCCAACTGTTTTCCTCGAAGGCCATTTACGAGGGGATTATCGAAGCTGTGTCAGGATTGCAGATTCCGGGCGTCGTGGTCGGTCCGCAGGTCATCCACGAAGGCGGTCCGTTTTCTCCGTTCCGGGTTTACCTGCGGATCCGGCGGGAGTTCAGCGAATTTCTCGTCTGTGCGGCGCCGGTGGGGAAGTCCTTCTTCGTGACCGTCCGGAAGATTGACCGATTTCGACACGTGAAGTGGTGGCATTACCTGATCGTATTTTTCGGGTATTCCTTTCTGTCGGCCTTGGCGACGTTGCTCCTGGGGCGGGTGGGAGGAAGCGTTTTCACCGTCCTGCTCATTGCGCTGGTTTGGTCGCTCATGCGGTATGGATCCCACATCTCCACTTCGTGGCTGGCGGAGAAATTGCCCGAGATTCCGGTGATCGGCGGGCTCTACCTGCGGTGGTTTCGGCCGGACACGTATTTTCGGCAGGACCTGCATTCGGCCTTTCTGTCGCTGGTGGACCGTGCCATCCGGGACGTGGTGACGGGGTTGGATCCGACCCAACCGGTCCGTCCAGCCACGGAGCGACACGGCGGCCCAATCCTCAAGGACCTGAATCCACCGGGATGATACCGGTCGGCCAAGAGATTGCCCGGGCGCTGACCGAACAGTTTTATCGCTGGGAATTGCGCGGTCGCGGCTGGTTCATGTGGCCAAAGGTGGTCGAACTCGAACCGCCCTTTCGGCCGTTTGAGGGGCATTACCTGTCGTCGGGGGCCGTGGTGGATGACGGGCAGGTCGAGAGTTTGGGCAGTCGATTTGCCAAAGGCGTCTCCGGACTTTTGGGATTGGCGAAAGCGCCCGCTCCGGTGGAGGACACGGATGAGATCGAGGAACCGGACGCGGAGACGCAATCCAGCCGCGAAGACCTGGTGGAGTGGCAGATCGCCTTGCCGCCGGATTACCAACCCCAGGCCAATGTCTTTGAGCAATTCCTCTTCAGCATCGGTTACGCCAGTGAACCGGTGGCCTTCGAGGTGGTGGGATCGGCCGGGGAATTGGTGGTGCAGGTCACCGCGGGGATGGCTGACGCGACGGCGGTGCGGCATCAATTGAAGGCGTTCTTTCCCGAGGCGACGATCACCGAGGGGGAAGACCACCTCGCGAAGGCGTTTCCGTCCGACGCGGAAAATCTGCGCGTGCTGGAATTTGGATTGGAACGAGAATTCATGGTGCCGCTGCACAACCTGAAGGCTTTGGCGGCGGATCCTTTGGTGGCGTTGTGTGGGGCGCTCGACCAGCTCGCGGCCGGGGAGTCGGGGGCCTTCCAGGTCGTGTTGAAACCCACGCTGCATCCCTGGGCGCCGTCGATGATGCATGCGGTAACGCTGGGCGACGGGAAGCCCTTCTTTGCGAATGATCCGGAACTGACTGCCCAGACGCGCGTCAAAGTCAGCCGACCCCTTTACGCCGTGATCGTGCGGGTGGTGGCGAGTGCGCCGGAGGAGGGCAGGGTGACTGCGCTGATCCGGGCGATGGCGGGGGCATTGCGACCGCTCGGCAATCCGCAGGGCAATCGCCTGGTGCCCCTGACGGACGAGGAATACGAACCGGGAACCCAGATCATTGATGTGCTGTACCGGGAGACGCACCGGAGCGGGATGCTGCTCAACAGCGATGAGGTGGTGGCGCTGGCCCATCTGCCGACGGCCGCGGTGCGGGCGAAGACTTTGCGACGGGCGTTGCAACGCACACGGCCGGTGCCGGCGGCCCTGACGATTGAAGATTCGGGCATATGGATTGGCAACAATTTGCACGAAGGCGTGGTGAAGCCGGTGCAGTTGCCGATGGAAGTGCGGCTGAATCATTGCCACATCCTCGGAGGCACGGGGAGTGGGAAGTCGACGCTGCTGGCGCTCATGGCGCTGCAAGACATCGTTCAAGGACATGGCGTGGCGGTCATTGATCCGCATGGCGATCTGATTGACCTGCTCCTGCCGCACGTACCACCGGAGCGGTTGGACGACGTCATCCTGTTTGATCCGTCCGATGAGG
>JAYTHD010000172.1:0-10928 GCA_043732975.1 Verrucomicrobiota bacterium | reverse complement strand
GTCGAAGGCACGGTCTTTGGAAAATATGATTTCCGCCTGATGCTGGATGTGGCGTCGGGCACCACGTCGGGTACCGGCAACAACGGCTTCGTGCAGGATGCCTACGTCACCGCGCGGATTCTGCCGGAATTCCAGATCCGTGCCGGGAAATTCAAGGCGCCGGTGGGATTGGAACGTCTCCAATCCGAGGCCAACGTGTTGTTCGTCGAGCGCAATTTCCCCACCCAGTTGGCGCCGAATCGCGATGTCGGCATCCAGGCGCAGGGCGACCTCTTTGATGGCCACCTCAATTATCAGGCCGGCATTTTCAACGGCGTGGCCGATGGGGGCAGTGGCGACATTGAATTTGCAGATGACGAGAAGGAATTTGCCGGGCGGCTCTTTACCCAGCCATTCAAGTCCAGCAACATCGATGGTCTGCGTGGTTTGGGAATCGGTGTGGCCGGCACGGCCGGCAATCAGGAAGGACCGCTCCGCAACTTCACCACGCCGGGGCAGCAGCGCTTCTTTGGCTATCGCACCGGAACGGGAACCGCACCCGCCACGGCCAACGTGAGTGCCGACGGCGAACATTGGCGACTGGCGCCGCAGGCGTATTACTATTGGGGACCCTTCGGTGTCTTTGGCGAATACACCATTTCGGAACAACAGGTGCGCCGCGACGACGGGAGCACCACCTTTCGTACGCTCCGGAATACGGCCTGGCAGGTGGCCGCATCGTATATCCTGACCGGCGAGGACAATTCGTTCAAGCCGCTGGTGCCGAAGAATCCATTGAAACTCGCCGATGCCGGCTGGGGCGCGTGGGAACTGACGGCGCGCGTCGGAGAACTCGACGTCGACCGCGATGCCTTCCCACTTTTTGCGAATCCTCTGAACTCCGCCTCCGGAGCCTTCTCGTGGGGCGTGGGCGTGAATTGGCACCTCAACCGGAACTTCAAGCTCACACTGAACTACGAGCAGACGGAATTTCGCCGCTCCAACGCGGGAATCGCCGCCAATGCCACCCACGCCCCCTTGCTCGCCGCCGGGGAAAAGGCGGTTCTGTTTCGAGCCCAACTGAGTTTCTAACAATTCCAAAGCCGTAAACGGTCACCGACCCAAAAAGTCAGGAGCGCACCCGCTTCAGGAACTCACGCGCCCGTTCGGTCTTGGGCACTGTGAACAGCTCCTCGGGGGTACCGGACTCGGTCACCAGGCCTTCGCTGAGAAAGAGTACACGATCCGCAGTGCGCCGCGCCAAATCCATGTCATGGGTGACGAGGACCATGGTCATGCCTTCGTCACCCAATCGCGCCAGGACCTCCCGGACTTCATCGCGGAGTTCGGGATCGAGGGCGCTGGTGGGTTCGTCCAACAGGAGCACTTCCGGACGCAACGCCAGAGCCCGGGCAATGGCCACGCGCTGTTGTTGTCCGCCGCTGAGCTGGCCCGGGCGGTGATGCATCCGTTCCGCCAGTCCGACCTTGGCCAGCAATTCCCGGGCGGTTTGTTCGGCCGCGGCCCGGGCTTGTCGGAGCACAAACAGTGGCCCTTCCATCACGTTTTCCAGAGCCGTCCGATGTGGAAATAGATGAAACTGCTGGAACACCATGCCGGCACTCTGGCGCAGGTGCCGGAGCGCGACCGCCGGCAAACCTCGGCCGGTGGGGATCTCGGTATCGACGATGCGCAGACTGCCGGCATCCGCCGTTTCGAGCTGATTCAGACAGCGCAGGAAGGTGCTTTTGCCACAGCCGCTCGGACCGATCAGCGCCACGCATTCGCCGCGCTCCTGGCAAAGATCCACTCCCCGCAGAACGGTGGTGGCGCCAAAACGCTTCTGCAGGCCGCGAACTTCGATGAGGGAGGACATTAGCGAAGATTCCTTTCCAGAGCGCCTAATCCGAGCGACGCCGCATAGCTGATGGCGAGATAAATCGCCGCGGTCATGAGTCCCATCCCGATATAATCGCCCGTGTCCAGGCCGCGAATTTGATATTCCTTGGTCAACTCCACCAGCCCGATGACGGAGACAATTGAGGAATCCTTGAACATGGCGATAAAATCATTGGTGACACTCGGCAGGCTGATGCGCACCGCCTGGGGGAGAATTACGCGGCGGATGGCCAGGGCCCGGCTCATTCCCAATGCGAGAGCCGCCTCGGTCTGGCCGAGCGGAACGGCTTCCAGTCCCGCACGATAATTCTCCGCTTCCGTGGCCGCATAATTCAGGCCGAGGGCCAGAGCGGCTGCGACGCCGGCTGAAAGGTTCCAGCCGAACTGTTGCGCCAGGCCGAAATAGATGAAGTAAAGCTGCAACAGCAAGGGCGTGCCACGGAAGATCTCAATATAGGCAATCGAGGCCCACCGCAATGGCGTGGGGCCATATTGACGGACCAGGGCCAGCACCGCGCCCCAGGCGACGGCCAGGGCCATTCCGGCGCAGGTGACCCACAGCGTGGTCACCGCGGCCCGGAGCAGGATGGGTACATATTTCCGCCATTCGCGCAAGGCGCTGCGTTGCACACGCACTGGCGCATTCGCCTCGCCGGCCTCCGGCTGCCACGTAGCCAGCAGCGCTTGCTCCGGGGTCCAGAGTTCATACGATTTATAGATGCGCTGCAGGGTGCCGTCCGCAATGAGAGCCGCGATGGCTTCGTTGATGCGCTGCAAAAGCTGGGTGTCTTCACGCCGGAGGCCGACGGCATAGAATCCCGGATCCGTCGGCGGGCCGGCGGCGCGCAATTTGGTATTCCCCGCCAGATTCACCTGGGCAATCGGTGAGTCGGTCAGGACGGCGTCCAGGCGTCCCAGCTCCAGATCCCGGAAATAGTTGACGTTGTCGTCATAGATTTTTACCTGGACTCCTGGCTGACTGCTGGCCAGTCGGTGGGAGGTCGTGCCCGTCAGGACACCCACGGAGTGGCCGGCGAGATCCGCGAGCTTTTGGAAGTTGGATGTCCCGGACCGCGTCACCAGTTGCTGACTGAAGGCGAAGTACGGCCGCGACAGCGCCAGTTTCTCGCGATTCTCCCCGGACCGCTCAAGCCCGGCGATGATGACGTCGAAGTTCCCGCCCTGCAGGAGTCCGGGAATGAGATTGACCCAGCCAAACTGGACAAAGTCGGACTTCACTCCCAAGCGTTGACTCAGGGCCTCTGCAAAATCTACCTCGAAACCGGTGAGCTTGTCGGGTTGGTTCGGCGGATGATAGATATACGGCGCACCCCCTTCGGCATCGTCCGCCCAGCGGAGACCTCCGCGACGACTGATCTCACCGAATTCGGCGCCGTGTGCTTCGAAGTGGAGGCAGGACAGCCAGAGGAAAATCCCCAGCCAACCCATAATCCGAATGCCGGCCTGATCGAGTGGGCCGGCGGGATGAATCCAAAGGGTGACGGGATGCTCGTTTTTCACCAGCCGCGATCAACGTCCCGACCGTCGCTGATTACAAGAAAAAATTTGGAGGGTTTACGGGCCGTCTTCCAGTTGCCCGTCGGCATGAAGTGGGCCGCTTTTTTGGGCAGGGTGTTTCGGCCCAAGCGCCCGAAACTTCGCTTTGCTGTCTGTAACCACGCATCCGGGAGGATGGTGGAGCCGAGGGGATTCGAACCCCTGACCCCCACAATGCCATTGTGGTGCTCTACCAACTGAGCTACGACCCCAACAGACTGCAAAAGAAGGTGGGTTGGATAGGCGGACGGTCCGGGGGTGTCAAAAGGGAATTTTCAATTGTCGGTGATCGGTCTGAATTTGGGTTCCGGATCGGGCGGGAGGATATTGGGGTCACGGGACGAATTCCGGGTGACGCCTCCTGCGCAGCTGCTTCCTTGGATGGCCCGGTGGCGAAGGAATTGCCGCCGGAAAACGATTTGGAAATAAATGAAATCTGTCCGTCTGCCCGCCGCCCTCGAAGCTTCCGTTAGCGCCGCCCGTCGGGCAGGTGAGCTGATGCGCCGCAACCTGCGTCGCACCAAGAAAATCAACGAGGCCACCGCGCATGACATCAAACTGGAGCTCGACGTTCGCTGCCAGCGCGTGATCACCCGGGCCTTGCTGGCGGAATATCCGGACATTCCCGTTCTGGGTGAGGAAGGCTATGACGACGCCGTCGTGCAGGCGGCGGAGTGGCGCTGGGTGGTCGATCCGATCGATGGCACCGTGAATTATGCGCACGGCATTCCCCATGCCTGCGTTTGCATTGCGCTCCAAGCCCGCCGGGGAGATGTCGCCGGGGCCTTCGAAACTGTGACGGGTGTGGTTCTGGATCCGTTTCAGGATGAATTGTGGACCGCCCTCCAGGGCAAGCCGGCGCGCTTGAATGGACGGGTGATCCGGGTGAGTCGCCGTCGTAAACTGGCGGATGCGGTGGTGTCCCTGGGTTTCGCCAAGAGTCAGCGCACCCTGGATCAGATGCTGCCCGTTTTTCAGGACCTGATGCCGCGGGTGCGGAAGATTCGACTGATGGGCGCGGCGGGATTGGCGTTGACCTATGTCGCCGACGGACGGTTTGATGCGTACCTGGAGGCAGGTGTTCGGCTGTGGGACATTGCCGCGGGAGGATTGATCGTGGAATGCGCGGGGGGCGAATTCGGCCGGGAACTCATCGAGACCGACCACCGCTATGCCGTCAACGTGAACAACGGTCTGATCAATGCAGAATTGAAACGGATCCTCAAGGCCCACGGTGGGTAAACCGTGAGGTGGTCAGGCCGGCTGCGGGATTGGTTTTGCGTCCTCCGGCGACGAAGCGCCGGGAGCATCCAGGACGCAAAGCGACGGATGCGTCCGCTCAGCGGGGCAGACGTTCCGGATGGTCGGCCACCCACCAGGCGACGGCTCCCATCAAGGCGGTGCAGCGCGCCAGTTCGCGCGGATTCACTTTGTCCACCGTGTCGGCGACGGTGTGGTGGAACCAGAAATAGCGCTCATTGGCCACCATCGGCGTGCCGACCGGGACACCCTCCGAGAGCAGCGGTCCGATGTCCGCCGCACTGCCGCCGCGCTTCAATTCACCGGCGGCGATGCGTTCGCCGAACCAGGCGGCCAGCGGTTGGAATTGAGCGTAACCGGCGTCGCTGCCGGTGAAGTTGAAACCCCGCGGAGCAAAGGTCCCACCATCGGATTCAAACGCGAAAACGTGGTTGGTCAATTCCGCGGCGTGCAGGTTGCGATACGCCTTGGCCCCGAGGCCGCCAAATTCCTCGTGAGTCCAAAGGACCACGCGGATGGTACGCCGGGGTTGCAGGTGGAGTTGGCGCATCAGGCGTAACGCCTCCCAGGCGGACACGATCCCGCCGCCGTCGTCCTGCGCCCCTTGCCCGACATCCCACGAATCACTATGACCGCCGATCACGATGATTTCCTCCGGGGTTTCCCGGCCTTTGATTTCGGCGAGCAGATTGCGTGAGGGGACTTCGCCCTCGTAGTGGCCCCCGAAATGGAGACGGAGCTTCGGGGTGACACCCCGGATCTGCCAGCGACGCAGGCGGGCGGTGTCCTCCGGGGCGAGGGATCCGTGCGGGATCTTTGTCGTGGCGCCGGCATAACTCATCATGCCCGTGTGCGGCGTCCGCAGCGTGAAAGGGCCGACCCCGCGGACGAGGCTGGCGACGGCGCCGACCTCGGCTGCGGCAATCGCACCCTGGACCCGGTAGCGGACAGTATCGCCGTACTCGGTGAAGGTTGCGTCGAAGACGACAATTTTCCCGCGGGCTTCCACAGCGCGATTCGTGAGTTCCGTGAAATTCGTGACCACGAGCACGGAGGCGGTGATGCCCTCGGGCGGTGTGCTGACGGTGCCACCCAAGCCGAGCAGGGGAAGCATTTCGGGTTGGGCGTCGGGCAGCAGAAGCTCCGCGCTCTCCTGGCCGCGAATCCACCGCGGAACCATCACCGTTTCCGTGCGCACCGACTCCAGTCCGTCGGCCTTCATCTGCTCCACGATCCAGTCGATGGCCGCATCGTGATTCGGTGAACCGGCGAGGCGCGGCCCAAAGCGATCGCACAACTCGGCCAGTCGCCCATGAATTCTCACGGAATCCTTCTCGGCAGCGGTGACGAGGATCTGGCAGTTCTGGATCAAGTTGGTGAGCGAAGTGACTTCCGGTTTGACGACCGTGGCGAGGGAGCGCCACCGGATGCCGCGCAGTTCGGCCCGCGTGTTCCAGGCGGCGAGGCCAAAGGGCGCGCTCTGCTCGATTTCACCCGTGCGGAGCGAAATCTTTTTGCCGCGAATGTCCTCGTCGATGATCCGCTCGTCGTCGATCCAGGCGGAAATGCGCTCGACCGACACCTGCAGACGGAAGCGATACCACCGATCGCGGTCGAACTTGCGATACTGCGTGGTTGAATTCTGCGACGCATCGGCGCCGTCGATGGAGGAGAGCCCCACGACCGCTCCACCCCATCCCCCATTGATCCAGGTACAAAGCGAGGTGCCCACCGGAAAGGTCAGTCCCATGAAGAAGTCGCTGCCCAACGTCTTGCGGGCTTCCAGTTCCACCTCGTAGGGCGCCTGTGGCAGAGGGGTGGTGAAATTCACCCCGGTGAGCATGCCCTGGCCGAGGATGAGGACGCCGTCCTTGACCTCGACCTCTCCCCGACCGGCGAACTCCGTGGATCGCCAGCCTTCGAGTGATTTGCCGTCAAACAGTGATTGCCATTCGGCGGCGGATGCAGTGCCGGCGAGGCCGATGAAGAAAAGCAATACCCAGCGCACGGCCGAATGCTGACAGCTCTAGGCGCCGGCGGAAAGGCGGGGATGGCGATTTCCTGGAAGTTGTCGCGGGCCGCCGGATCCGTTAACTTTGCGCCGTGACCATCATCACCGATCCACGTTGCACGAGTTATCACACGCCGGGCCATCCGGAAAAACCCAACCGGGTGAGTCGAACGGTGGATCTGCTGGAAGGGCAGAAGGCCATCGTCCTGAAGTGGGCGGAACCCGCCGCCGTGGCGGACGCCCAATTGTTGCGGGCGCATGCGTCGGAGCATTTGGAACGGTTGACGGTCCCGGAGCCTTTCGACGGTGATACCGCGTGGCATCCAGGAATCGGTGACCACGCACGTCGTGGCGTCGGTGGCGCCTTGCGTGCATTGGAACTCTGCCTTCAAGGGGAGCCGGCGTTCAGCCTGCTTCGTCCGCCCGGACATCACGCGACCCGGCGGAAGGCGATGGGTTTTTGCTACCTGAGTTCCATGGCCATCGCGGCGCTCGAAGCACAGGCGGCGGGCCATCGCGTGGCGGTGTTCGACTTCGATGTGCATCATGGCAACGGCACGGAGGATATTCTGCGCGATCACGCCGGAGTTGCCTTTGCCTCCGTGCACCAGCACCCGTGCTACCCGGGGACGGGTATTGTGGATGCCGGGAAGAATTGTTTTAATCATCCGGTGGGCCCCCGGAAGGATCGGTCGGAATGGCGGGAGGCATTCACCCGCGCGCTGGCGCGGTTGCAGGCGACGAAGCCGGACGTGCTGGGGGTGTCCGCTGGATTCGACGCTTACAGCGGGGATCCCCTGGCACAGGGGACTCTGGAGCGGGAGGATTTCCAATGGCTGGGCGCGCAGGTGAAAGCCTTCGGAAAGCCGGCCTTTGCCATTCTCGAAGGGGGCTACAGTGTGGACCTGCCGGATTTGGTGCTGGCGTTTCTACTGGGCTGGGCCGGTTCGAAAATGTAGCCGGCCGACGCCCGGATTTGCAGTTTTGAAAAGCCATTTCTGGACCGGCCGACGGCGCCCTCGTTTCTGCCGCTTGTCATACTTTCACTGGGGATTCACCCGCAAGCGGTAGTGCCGGTAGGGATCCCTGGCGTTCGGATCCTTGAGAAGGAACACCGTGGCCGGGGCATTCGTGGTGACGATGTCCGTCCAGCCGGTAGTTCCCGTGGTATATTGCAGGGTATAGCTTGTTCCGCCGGTGCCCGTCACCCGGACACAGAACGTGCCGCCGGAAAGCAGCGTCGGCTGATCGAGCGCCGGCGGTTGGGCCACGCCTGCCGACAGCACCCGGATGGACAGTTCACGGACGCCACTACTGCCGCGCGTATCGTTGGCGCTGACCGTGAAAGTGGAGAGTCCGGCACTGACGGGCGTTCCGGCGAGCCCGCCCGATGAATTCAAGATCAGCCCGTCGGGCAAAACCCCGGCTGCGATCGTCCACCTCACCGGTTCAACACCATTGGTCGCCTCCAGAGTCAGAAAATAGAAGCTGCCGACAATGGCGTCCGGAAGACTTTTAGTGAGCACCTCCGGTGGCGGGATTGCCGTGAGATCAAAATGGGCCACGCCCTCCGACGGGGGCAGGGTCACGAGGATAGGATCGGGTGGAAGGTAGCCCAGTTGATACTGCAGGACGTTGGGATCGGCGGTGACCATCCACGTGGCATTGAAGACGGCGAACTGGAACGCGCCACTGGTATCGGTATAGGTGGTCTGGACGTAATCATTGCCTTCGGAGGTCCCGGTGACTTTGACGCTCAGACCCCCGATGCCGCCACCGCCCGGCTTGTGCACATAGCCGGCGATATGGCCGGTGGTCCGGCGGGCAATGATGACATTGATTGTCGAGATCCCATCGGTGACCGAAAAGTTATAACTTGGGAACAGTAGTTCGGGCCGGCTTTCCCCATTGAAGTTAAGGTGCCAAGTCCCTCCAAAGACGGGTAGATCGAAATGCCCGCTGGTGTCCGTGGTCGAAAGTGACGTGCCCCCTCCCTGATTGCGGGTGGCGAACATTCCCAGATCCGTCACCGGAGTGCCGGCGTCGTCGAGGATGCGACCGCGATAGTGGGCAGTGGGTATCGTTCCGACTATTTCGAGGCTCTGGGACTGGCCGTCACTGATGCCAAAATTTGAGCCCGTCCAGAGATAGCCGTTCGCCGGAGCCGCAGTGAGATCCTGCACGTTGACAAACCCGCCGCCGGCATCAATCCCCAGCCCGTAGAGCCCATCCGCACCACTGATGGCGAAGCCGTCGAAGCGGCCCCCGTCGGCATTGGCTGAAATAACGATACCCGGGACCGGGGCCCCCAGATTGTCGCGCACCGACCCATAGATGAGTGCCGTCGCCCGCTTGAGCGCCACCACAGCATCGGTCACCGGTCCCGCGCTCGTATCATAATGAGTCTCTGCAAAGAAATTGGCTTGGGGAACCAGATAGCCCTGGGCGATCGCGCTTTGCCAACTGGCCCGGATCGTCCAACTCCCAGCGGTGACGGGTACGTTGAAATTCGCGTCCGCATTGGCCGCAGCAATGGTGAAGAGCAGGTCATCGTTGAACACGGTAAATTGCCCGAGAGGCAAGGCGGGCAGCGCCGGGTTGAGCGAGTCCACAAATCGGCCCGCCAGCGTGGTCGTGGCCCCGATCAGGACCAGATTCGTCGACAGCGTCGCCCCCGCCGCCAGCGTGACGTGCGGAGCCGCCTTGAAGTCGGTGACGTAGCCGGCCTGGAAGGCCACCACCCAATAACTGTCGGGCGGCGCGCTCAGAGAGTAATTCCCCGTGGCGTCGGCGGTCCCGCCGACAATGCCCTTGAAGCCGATCGGGCCGGCTCCCACCTGGATCAAACCCACGGCGGCAAAGGGCACGTTGGTCCCATCACTTTGAACCACACCTTGAATTTTCTGCGCGAAGGGCGCACTGACCACGGTGAACGGCATGTTCTGGGAGGGGAACCGGTTGAACGGGCTGCTGAAACGGAAGACATAGTGTCCCACTCCCCGGGCCAGTTCCGGGCTGGCGGCAAAGCGGAGGGTCGCCCGGATGGACCCGTTCGTGGCACCGTCTTCGTCGCGGAGAACATTGATGTTGGTCGCCCCACCCAACAATCGGAGCTCCCCGTCCACAATCTGATCACTCCGGATGGCCCGGTCAGGACCATTGACAACGCCGTTGCCATCGAAGTCGTAGACCTGTTCGATCAGGACGGTTTCGCCCGTCACCAGACCGTCCATCTGAAACGTGACCAAGCCCGCGTAGTCATTGCGGACCTGGGCCGGTGAAATGGTGAAATCCGCTCCGGAAACACGGAGGAACGACCACAGGGCAAGGCACCAAAGCGGAAGGCGAATGCTCATAGAATACTAGTGAAAGCTGTCCGGCAGGCGGCTGAACGCGCTGGTCAGGGACTGACCGAAAGCGGCGTGGAGTGGTCGCCGGATTAACGGACCACTGACCTTGTAGAAGCGAGAGCTCGGATCGGCGATGGGGTGTTGACCCCATGGAGAAGTGAGTCCGGCGCAGCACCGACGGTTGCGGATACCGGATGCCAAACTGCCGGATAGAGACCCCGGCGAGGCCATTACCCGAGGCCCCACGATGCCCGGCAACGACTCGGCTCCCTCCGTCCCCGCCGCGACCGGACCCCAGTCAATATTCCGAGCCTTTACCAATGATGCTTGCGACGCGTCAGTAGTATTATAGTGTATGCTAATAAACATACAGTCGCCCCCGGAAAATGACTGCGAATTTCAATGGCCGGCCACGAGGGCGGGCCATCAGTCTCTTGGAACTGCTCGTGACGGTGGCGCTCCCGGCGCTGAGTCGGGCAAAATCCAGCGCCGTGGCGCAACGGTGCCAGAGCAACCTTCGCCAGCTGGGCGTTGCGCTTTCAATCGCAATCGACGTACAGGACAATCGCGCCTATCCGTATCCTGCCCCGGATTGGTGGGAGGCCATGAGCAGGCTCGTCGATCTTCCGGCCAGAGATCGAGGTGTCCTTCGCTGCCCATCATTGACCGGAATGCCGACCAAGACTGTCAAGGATACCCGACTGCTTCCGGTGCCTAATTTGAAAGGGACAGGTGAGAAGGGCCCTTACTTAAGCCCTAATTCTACTGTGGTACTTTAGAAACGGGTACTTTTCGCATACGGCGGGCCTTACTTTCGCTGACGCGCCTCCGGCGTTCGTGTCGTTTTTGGATGGCGGCGGCGACCTCTTCTG
>JAYTHD010000171.1:0-4960 GCA_043732975.1 Verrucomicrobiota bacterium | reverse complement strand
GGGGAACTTCACCGATTTCGTCCAGAAACAACGTTCCCGAGCCCGCCGCGGCCGCGAGGCCCAACCGGCGCTTATCGGCGCCGGTGTACGAACCCTTCTCCGCCCCGAAAAGTTCGGCTTCGAACATGGATTCCGGCAACGTGGAA
Source organism: Verrucomicrobiota bacterium (assembly GCA_043732975.1). Taxonomy (GTDB): domain Bacteria; phylum Verrucomicrobiota; class Verrucomicrobiia; order Limisphaerales; family UBA9464; genus CANIZL01. The sequence continues at coordinate 4,814 of JAYTHD010000171.1, read as the reverse complement.
CAATTCAACGCCACGTAGGGCACCTTGTCGGGACCCTCCGGGAAGGTGAGTCGATGCAACGTGCGGGCGGCGAGGTCCTTTCCGGTGCCGGTCTCGCCAATGAGCAGAACGGTGGCGGCGGGATGCCGGGCGGCCTGGCGCAGCATCTGGAGCACCTCCTGGATGACCGGGCTCTCCCCCGACATTTCCTGCGGACCGGATTCATCGCCGCGGCAGAGTCGCTGCTTCGCCCGGTGGATGCAGTCCGTCAGGACGTCCGCCCCCATCGGTTTGGTGAGGTAGTCAAAGAGCCCGTTGCGGGTCATGGCAATGGCATCCCGCAATTCCGGGGCGCCGGTGCTCATGATGGCGACGATGTTGGGAAAACGCCGCTGGAGTTGCGGAAAGAATTCGTAGCCGGTGCCGTCGGGCAGGCGGTTGTCGAGCACCGCGAGTTCAAAGACATCGCTTTGAATGGCGGACCGGGCCTCCTGGATGGAGCCACAGTGCACCACCCGGCCGCCTTCGCGAACGATGATTTGGCTCGCGACGGTCGCGAACGCCCTGTCATCCTCAACCAGCAGACAGTTGAATCGACCAATTGCCAAGGGCGGCTTGGACAGTTCCTTCGTCATGCCTTCCTGACTCATCGCGTATAATTACTGCGTCACAATACGAAAGATGCGGAGACTGGTGCTGGACGAATCGACGAAAGTGATGACCGCGCCCGTGCCGAGCCGCGTTTGGAGGGTCTGCCAGGAGCCAGTGGTCAGGGCGCTCCGGTACTGGAGCGCATAGGTGACGCCGGATTGCGACGGGCAGGAAATGCCGACGCCATCGGCGTAGATGGCCACACTTGCCCTGGGTGCGCCGGAGACGGACAGGCTACCGGCTTGCTGGACGGTGAGTTGTGCGGGGGCACTGGTCGTGGTGCCGCCGACATTTTTGACCAGCACATCGTACCGTCCAATGCTCGCGGCCGCGGAGCTGCTGACGGTGTAGGAGGTTCCCGTTGCCCCGGCGAGGGGCGCGCCGTTGAAGCGCCATTGGTAGGTTTGGGCGTAGTACCCGGGCGCCGAGACAGAGAAAGTGGCGCTGGTGCCCAGGGATACGGTCTGCGAAGCCGGCCCGCTCTGGATCACGGGGGCGGCGGGGGTGTAGTAGTAATTCAGGGCGACCGTGCCGCGAGCCGCGTTGACGCCGTCGACGATCACGAAGTATTTGGTGCCCGCCACCGCCGGGAAGGTGACCTCGCTCGTTAGAAAGCCCGGGGCATCATTGTTGCAGGTGACCGGCACGAGGCCTGCATAACCGCCGATGGCCGCGTTATACGTGTAAATGGCCAGAATCGTATTGTAGGTACTGCCCCGGGTGTTGAACGTCAGGGTCCCGCTGACCGTCGGCGTATAGGTGTTCCAGTAGGAGGCGCCGCCGTAGAGTCCACAGTGAAGTGGCTCGGCCGGATCAGAAATTGATTGGGTGGTGCTGAATACCTGCGAGCCCGTGTAACTCCGGGTGAGGCCCGAGACGGGTATCGGGGGCAGGTCGAAGGCCCTGCCCGCATTGCGGTTGGCGCCGGGGTCGGAATCGTCCGGAATGGAATCATCCGATTGCGCCAAGGCCGCTTCGAGGCTGTCCACCGCCATCATTCCCAGGCTGGCGCCGGAACTCATCTGGACTTCCACGGGCTTGGTGAATAGCGTCGTCACCTCACCCCGCGGAGTCAGGGGCGGCACCGTGATTCGCAGGATATAGGCGCCCACATCATCGGCGGTGAGGTTTTTGATGGTCAGGCGACTACCCGTTGCACCGTCGACCTCCTGCCCATTGCGCAGCCATTGAAAACGCACATTGCCCTTGTACCGGACGTCGTAGGAAAGATCCACCCGATCAGAGCTTTGCCCGCTGCTGCTTCGGGCATGGCTTACCACGGACGGGAGCGGTTGTGATGATGCCTTGAGTTTCCAAGTGAAATCAATCGGCCCCTGCGCCTTGCCCACCCCGGCGACGGCGATTTCGTAGCGGACTCCCTGTTGGACGGGGAAGCTGGTTTGACTCGCCTGGCGGTCGTTTTTGACGACTGACGAGGCGGCCACCTCGCTGAGTTGGGTCAATCCGTAGTTGATGAGGGTGGTGGGGAGGCCGGGATTCAGCAGGGCGTCCTGGTTCGCATAGACTCCAATCACGGTGCGAAAATCACTATTGCGGGAAACCAAACTCATCACCCCGTCGAAGGGGGCCACCCAACTGACCCAGATGGTCGACTGGGTGCGGCTGTCCGCGTGCTTTGGCTCACCGACCTCTCGCGTCGCTCCCCGATTGTTGACCGTTCCTTTTCCCGCTGCGCCCGCGATCTCGCCCCGAGCGGCAAAATCGTCCGCGAACGGGAGCGGGGTTGCCGGAGCGGCCAGCGCCATTGAGGCGATCAGTGTACAGAATCCCACCACCCGGCTTCCGAGTCTGAGGCCGAATTCCATTCCCGATCCGATTGACTGATAAAACATAAAACTCTGCTTTTTTTTCGGCAGTCCCGCTGCCGGCTACACTGTCAACGCAACCGCAACCGCAATTCTTTCTGATTCCAACTAGTTTTGAAGCACCCGGTGTGCCGGGTTCATGATTTGCTGGTCTGGATTATTACCAGCCGCTTAACCGAGTGCGCGTTAATACCTTGGGACGATACCGCGACGCGAGGAGCCCGTGCTGATGGAGCAGGCTACAGCCGAAACTGGTCCGGAACCAGCGGCATTCCATTGTGGTCCGCTCCGGTTCCGGACCACCGGACCACCTGGGTCAAACCCAATATTGCCGGAAATCTCGTCGGGGTTCTGCCCCAATTCCCGCCGCTGATGGAGCCTTTGCGGATCTGCATCTGACTAATTTGTCGAAATGGGGCAGGATTGGTCCGCGGAACCAAGTTTTTTGGAATCCGGGGTGGATTTTCCAGCGGATCCGGCCAGCGCCGGGGGTTGGGCGCGAACACGGAGCGACGCTGGGCGGGGACGTTCGTGGTGCTCCACGGGGCTGCGGGTGTCGTGGGCGACCCTCGGGTCCGAAGTCGGTGGAAGGGGCGTGACCGGTCGGGAGACTCTCGACGATCAACCCGGAGCCGGACCACCCGGGGAGGTCGAAGTTCCCGGAATCGCACCGGTGTCGTCCACGTGGGAGCGTTGCAAGAGATTCTTCATACGTTGTAACAGTGTACTGTTCAGGAAAGGTTTGGGGAGGACGGCAATCGCCTGGTGCTCACTCCCGGCGGGATTGGGCGGGGCCTCGTTGCTGATGACGAGGATCGGGATTCGGGGGCGGACACTGCGCACCAATTCCAGGAAGTGTTCGCCGGACACGATGGGGAGATTCCAACCCGTGATCAGGATCCGCACCGGATCCTGATCGGACCGCAGGCGGGCGATGGCTTCCGGGCTGGTGCCCGTCGCTTCCACGCGGTAGCCGTATTGGGTCAGGCTGACATCCATGGCCTCACGGAGAGCCTGCTCGTGGTCGGCAATGAGCACCAGTTCGCCATTTCCGCGCGGCTCGGAAGCAGCCTCGGCGATCTTCGAAGGCCGGGCAGCGATCTCCGTCGCTGGCAAAAGCACTTCAAAAGTCGTTCCTTCACCAGGCTCCGAGGTGACCCGCAAGCCGCCACCATGGCTGCGGATGATGTTGACGCAGGTTGAGAGACCAATGCCGGTGCCCTTTCCCGGGGGTTTGGTGGTAAAAAAAGGCTCAAAAATTCGGCGTTTGACCTCTTTGGGAATGCCCGTGCCCGTGTCACTCACCATGAGAGAGACGTAACGGCCAGGACGCAGATTGGGCAGATCCTTCAATTCATCGGCGGAGAGGACAACGTTGTCGAGATCGAGTGTGATGATCCCGCCTTTTGGCATCGCATCGCGGGCATTGACACAGAGATTGAGCAAGATTTGATGGATCTGCGTGGCATTTCCCGAGATGGTCCAGAGATCCGACAGGACGGTCGTGTCAATGTGGATGGTCGACGGAAAGGTCTCTTTTACCAGCACCTTCATTTCCTGGATGAACAGACCCAGTCCGAGGGGCTCAAAATTTTCGGTCTCACCGCGCGAAAACATCAGGACCTGCTTAACCATGCCGGCCCCGCGCCGGGTGTTGGATTCCATCAGATCCAACATTCGGGCGTCTTCGCCGTAGTGCCCCCGCTGGCGCAGCAATTGGATTCCCATCAAGACCGGTGCCAGGGCATTGTTCAGGTCGTGCGCAATGCCGCCGGCCAGAGAACCCATGGTTTCCATGCGTTGGATGCGCTGGAATTGCAGTTCCATTTGCTTCTTTTCAGTGACGTCGGTGTTGATGAGAAGCACGGACTCGGGACGGCCGCTTTCATTGCGGATCAGCGTCCAACGGCTCTCGACGGTGAACTCCTCACCCGCTTGATTCTGCTGGGTCAGTTCGCCCGTCCACTCGCCGGTTGCGCGAACCGCCGCTTCCGCCAGCGCGAGATGTTTGGTGCTTTTTTCTGAATTCAGCACCGACCCGTCCGGCCTTTGCATCGTGGCCAGGGGGCAACCGTAAAGACGTTCCGCGCTCGGATTGGCATAGAGGATGGCGCCGTCCAGGGATCGTACCAAAATGGCGTCGCGCGCCTTGTCGATGAGTGCGGCCTGTTCCTGAATCTTCGCCTGCGCCCGCTTGCGATCCGCCTCAAAGCGGCGCTTTTGGAGGATCCACTCCAGCGACTGGACCAGGATCGATCCAGTGAGCGTGAACGGAATCTGCCCTCCGGCGACGATCATCCAGGGAAACCAGAAGGAACGGGACTGGAAGGCCCATCCCACGACGGCCACGGTGACGAC
>JAYTHD010000170.1:0-9555 GCA_043732975.1 Verrucomicrobiota bacterium | reverse complement strand
ATGCCGCTGGAATCCTTCAGAGTCAAAGTAATTCGTAGGATTTCTTTGAAACTTCGAAAGGGAGGGACGTTTTTGCATCGGCAACCCGTCTAAAGGCGAAGGTTTTCCAATGGGTTTATGGCCGTCGACACAAACCCCGGACCGGCTCGCGGAGGGCGCCAGGGAAGCCGCCCTGCTTCCCGGCCTGCGCTCAACAAATAAACCGGACAGCGCCGTGGCCAAGGTCTGGGCGACAACTCAAGGCGTGCCGCTTGCGCCCTATACTCCAGCCTTATCAGGTCCGAAAGGCTTGAGCCGGGAATATGCCCTCGTCTCCTTTCCGGGGCCGATGTCCAAGCGGCGCCGGATTCACGGGTCGACGCCGGGGCTGGCGCCGCAATATTAATAGGCGACAAATTAATATTGAGGTGACCTCATCGACGCCGCGCCTGATCTTTATGAATATCCGTTGCCAATCCCTCCCCTTCCGGGGTCGGATGGGCCGAAACAAGCCCGGATTCATCCGGACTTGTGAACCCGCCCGGGCGGCGTCATGGTAGATCACACCGATATGCACCTCCGCCGATTTGCCGTGATGCTGGCCCTGCTGACTTCCACCGCCGTGGCTCTCCAGGCCGGCGGCAAGGATCACACGCTGGACATTTATTGGGTCGATTCGCTGGGCGGCGGCTCCACCCTCATCGTTACGCCCAACGACGAATCCCTGCTCATCGACACGGGAAATCCCGGCGGTCGGGATTCCGCCCGGATCCATGAGGTGGCCACCCGGGTGGCGGGTCTTTCCCGCATCGATCACCTCGTCGTCACCCATTTTCACATCGATCATTTTGGGGGAGCGGCGGAACTTGCAGCGCTGATGCCGATTGGCGTGGTGTACGACAATGGCTTGACGGAACAGGATCCCGATGGGCGGAATGATCCGACGTGGCCCCAGAAAAGCCGTGGCTATCGGGAAATGAAGTGTACGCGCCGCGTGGTCGCCGCTCCGGGCGCGCGAATCCCGCTGCTGAGTGTCAATGGCGGCCCTGGTCTGAGTGCGACTTTTCTCGCGGCGCACGAGCGCTTTGCCGGTGGGGGTGGGGCGGTTGGATCTGGGGATTGCAAGGATCCCGCGCCCCTGCCGCCGGATACCTCGGACAACAAAAACTCCATCGCCACCGTGGTGCAATTTGGCGGGTTCCGGTTTTTCGATGGCGGCGACATGACCTGGAATACCGAGGCGGCCATGACCTGTCCGGTTCTACAGGTCGCCAGTGTGGACGTCTACCAGGTCAACCATCACGGATTGGACATCTCGAACAACCCGCTGTTGCTGCGGGCGCTGCAACCGACCGTGGCGGTCTTCAACAACGGTCCCCACAAGGGCGGGTCCCTGCCGGTGGCGCAAACGCTGCGTTCGCTGCCGTCGGTGCGGGCGATTTACCAGGTGCACCGGAATCAGGAGGTGCCGGCGGCGAACACCAGCGCGCCTCAGATTGCGAATGAAAAGGAGACCGGCGGCAATTGGATCCGCCTGAGTGTGTCGCCGGATGGCGGAAGTTATACGGTGCAGGTGCCATCGACGGGGCATCAGGCCACCTACACGACCCGACGCTGATTCGATCCCTCAGGCACAAGCCTACGCGGGGAATCTTGCGATGGTGTCCGACCGGCCCAAACTGCGGTCGCCGTCGAAAAAATGCGGTGATGCAGCGTATCTGTTTACCTAATGTAAAGATGAAGACCACGATTTGTTGGATGGGAGTTCTCGCCGCGGCCCTGTTGACGGGTTGCTCGAAGGAAGAAGCCAAATCCGCCACCGCAACCGCCGCCCAGAAGGCGTCGGAGGCTGGTGTGGCCATCAAGGACGCTGCGGGCGTCGTGGCTGACAAGGCCAAGGGCGCTGCGGGCCAAGCGGGGGATGCCGCCAAGGAGGCCATGACCAAGACCAGTGCGGCGACCCGTGATGCGCTCGACAAGGGCGCTGTTTTGGCCAAGGAGGCGGCCGGTCGGGCCAAGGAAGTCGTCGCTCCGGCCGTCGAAAAGGCGAAAGCCCTCGGCAGCGAGGTCGCGGCTCAAGCCAAGGAAAAGGCCGTCGAGTTTGGGAATTCCGTCAAGGACTCCGCGGGTCGGGCCAAGGAAAGCACCGAGGAGCTTCTGAAAAAAGTGCCGAAGCCGTAAGACCCTGTTTAGGAATTGAAAAGGGGCCCGGCGGCGAGGGATTCTTTGGGTGGGCCTCTCTGAATTTTCGAACAGGCTCTTGGCACTACAGCGACACTTCCAAAGAGTTTTGACCGCGGATGGCGCGGATAGATTCGAAAAACGGCGTTTCGTATCTGCGTTATCCGCGCCATCCGCGGTTCATTATCTGAAAGTGTCGCTGCAGTCTTAGGCTTCTGTCTGCCCGAAGGCCGGGATTCCGAGCCGGACGCCGCGTTCGATGAGCCTCCGCGGATTCCCACCGCTCCGAACTTGTCGTGGCTTCCTGCTGCCCTAGGATCGCGGCCATTCAGCTCGTACATATCATCGACCTTGTTTTGCCTTAACGCATGAACTCTTCCACGCGCACCAAGCTGTTCCTGATGATGGTTCTCGAATTCTTTATCTGGGGCGCCTGGCTGCCTCTGATTTTCGGGTACCTCCCCAGTCTCGGCTTCAATCCCGAATGGCAGCAACCACTCATCCTCAACGCATTTCCGATCGCCGCCATCGTGGGGATGTTTTTCAGCAACCAGTTCGCCGACCGCAATTTCGCGGCGGAAAAATTCCTCGCCTTCAGCCACCTCGTGGGCGGATTGGCGATTCTCGGCTGTGGCTTCACCCGGGATTTCTGGACCTTTTTCATACTGATGCTGGTCCATTGCCTGCTTTACGTTCCGACGATTTCGATCACGAACTCCGTGGCGTTTGCGGCGATGAAGGATCCGTCGAAGGAATTCGGCCCCATCCGCATGGGCGGCACGATCGGGTGGATCCTCGCCTCCTGGCCGTTCACGTTCATTCTGGTCGACTGGGCGAAGGTGAAGGCGGCCAATCCCCAGGGTTTCGTCGCGTATCTCGGTACCATTCTGGGCAATGGCCTCGGCGGCCAGGCGCTGCACGACGCCACCAAATGGACGTTCGTCGTGGCTGGCGTGGCCTCCCTCGCCCTCGCCGCCTTGAGCCTCACGCTGCCGCACACGCCCCCGAAGCCGGCGGCGGGCGCCGGTGACAGCCTGGCTTGGGTAAAGGCCTTCCGCCTGCTCTCGCATCCGTTCGTACTGGTCCTCTGGTTGGTGACCTTCGTCGACAGCTTTGTCCACAATTGCTATTTCAATTGGGCCGGCACCTTCTTTTCCAGCGCCAAGGTCAATATTCCGGGGAACTGGATCATGCCGGTCATGAGCATCGGCCAGATTGCCGAAATCCTGACCATGTTCGTCCTCGGTGCGACCCTTAAATCGCTTGGCTGGCGGACGACCATGTTCCTTGGGGTGCTGGGTCACGCGGTCCGTTTCGGTGTCTGGAAATACATGCCCGACGCGCAGTCGCTCATTGTCTTCATTCAGGTGATGCACGGCATCTGCTACGCGTTCTTCTTCGCCACGGTCTACATTTTCGTGGATGAGCATTTCCCGAAGGATATCCGCTCCAGTGCCCAGGGATTATTCAATTTCATGATCCTCGGTTTGGGCGCCTTGGTGGCGAACTCTCTCTGCCCCTACCTCCAGCAAAAGATCTTCAGCCAGGGCAACGTGACCGATTTCTCCGGTTTGTTTGCCATTCCGCTGATCTGCGCGGTGGTGGCCGCCCTGTCCCTGCTGTTCTTCTTCCACCCGCCGCGGAAGGAAGCCGGCGTCTCCGGAACGTCTGCTCCGGCGCACTGACGATCCAGACGGTCTGGATTCCTTGGTTTTACCCAAGGCCGCCCGGCTTCATGGCCGGGCGGTTCTTTTTTGAGAGAGCGCTTCGGATCGCCGTCGGGACCCTTCGGAGGACATTGGTTCAAAAACGCGCCGGAGTCCGGCATTGCCCAACGCTGACGGCTACGCATTATGAGAAGGCAATGATTCTTTCCCTGGCCTTTCGTGGATTGTCCGTCGTGCTCCGGCGCTCGCTCGTCGTGGCGTGCCTGTGCTCGGCCTTCCTTTCGGCGCTCGCCCAGACCAACACGGGCAGGACCAACCTGATGTCGCAACTCCGGGCCATCGAAAACGCGGTCGTGGGCAAGGAGTTTGTCGAACAAAATCGCTCCGCGCTGAGCTTTGGCCTCGATCAGATCGAGGAGCTTCAGGTGACCGTCCTGCACCGACCCCTGTGGCAATACCTCGCCTTCTCGGTGTATCTCGTGCTGGCCTTCCTGGTGTCTCATATTCTGGATTGGATCATCCGTCGACGGGTCAAATCCTGGGCGAAAAAGACCGTGGCGAAATGGGATGACATCCTGGTTGGCCTGTTGGACGGACCCGTCAAGGTGATTGCCTTTGTCCTGCTGTTGAACCTGGGGTTGCAGATCTTCGACTGGCCGGATTGGCTGAAAGGATGGATTTCAAAATGCACGCTGTTGCTCGTCTTCCTCTCGGCGAGTTACGTGCTGCTGAAGGCCATTGATGCGCTGTTTGGGGTGGCGAAGCGGCGATTGCAACCCGGCGGTGACCGGGCCTTCAATGAACAGTTTCTGGTCGTCTGCGGCAAAGCCGCCAAGGCCGTCCTGATCGTCATCGCCATCCTCACCCTGTTCGCGAATTTCGGGGTCGATATTGCCGCCGTGCTTGGGTCGTTGTCCGTCCTGGGGTTGGCCATCGGTCTCGCCGCGCAGGATACAGTCGCCAATCTCTTCGGCGCCGTGTCCGTGTTCGTTGACAAGCCGTTCCAACTGGGCGATCGAATCCAGATCGGAGCCATCGACGGTACGGTCGAGGAAATGGGGTTGCGCGCCACCCAGGTGCGAACGGCGGATGGTTATCTGGTCACCGTTCCCAACAAATCCGTGGGGAACAACACGGTCATCAACATCACCCGCCGGGCTTCCATTAAAACCGATCTGAATTTCCTGCTGTCCGCGAGCACCCCGGCGACCCAGTTGGTTCAGGCGATCAAGCTCCTGGAGGAGATTTTTCGCAACGAACCGCAAACCAGTGATTTAATTGTGTTTTTTGACCGAATCTCGGACACCGGTCTGAATATCAAAGTAATCCATTGGTGGGGGAACACGGATGCGCGCGCGAATTTCGCGGGTATCCAGAAAATGAACCTGGCGGTGAAGGCACGGTTCGAAGCGGAAGGGATCGCCCTCGCCGGCACGGATCGCAGTGTGTACCTCTTGCGGGAAGCGGTGAAATAGTGGTCCTTGGAGGCGACGAATGGCCAATTCAGAACGAATCGTTTTTTGCACCCGGGGCAGCGCGCTGGCGCTGGCGCAAACGCACGCGGTGGTGGCGGATTGCCGCGCGGCGTTTCCGAAGTTCGATTTTCAAATCGAGATTCTCAAGACCACCGGTGACAAGCTGCAGACCGCCTCGCTGGTCCAAAACCAACCCGGACAGGCGTCGCTGCCCAAGGGACTTTTCACCAAGGAATTGGAGACCGCGCTCCTGGCGGGCAGCGCGGATGTCGCGGTGCACAGTTTGAAGGATCTGCCGACGGAGCTGCCCGCGGGATTGATGGTGGGAGCCACGCCGCCGCGAGCCGATGTCCGCGACGTGTTGCTTTATCGTGGACCCGAAGCGGCGGCCTCGCTGGCCGCCCCGGAACCCGAGTGGCGTCCCGGGGCCCGGGCCCGTTGGCACGCGCTGTCACCGACGACCCTCGCGCAGCTTCCCGCCGGGGCCCGGGTTGGGAGCAGTTCCCCGCGCCGCGCCGCGCAGTTGCTCGCCGTCCGACCCGACCTGCGGATCCAGCCGATCCGCGGCAACGTGGGGACGCGACTGCAGAAGCTGGCGGAGGATCCGGGCTTTGATGCGATAGTCCTGGCGGCGGCGGGACTGGGCCGCCTGGGCCTGTTCATCGCGCCGAAAGCGCGCCTGACCCTGCAACCACGTCTGCGACCGGGCCATGGCTTTGCCCCGCCGCCGAACGGGTTGCTGGCCACGCTGCTGGACGAGGACCTGATGCTGCCGGCGGTCGGGCAGGGTGCGGTCGCGTTGGAGATCCGCAACGACGCGAGGCCGGTGGTGCGCGACCTTTGCGCCGCGTTGAATCATCGGAACACCTTCGCGGCCATCACCGCCGAGCGCGCGTTCTTGCGGGCCATGGGCGGTGGATGTCAAAGCCCGGTGGGTGGCTATGCGCGCGTGGTGGGGCACCAACTCTGGTTGCGGGCGGTGTCGTATCAATCCGGCAAGACCGGCCGGGGTGAAGCCCGACTTCCGGTGGCGCAGGCGGAGGCACTCGGGATTCAGCTGGCGGCGCAGCTGCGCAGTTCCATTGGGACGTAAATCCGTGCCGGGCAGGCGCTGCGCGGGATGAGGGACCAGTGGCGAGTTACGGCTCGGGTGCCGGGTCTTTCGGAGGGGATATGGCCTTGGCCGGCCGTCGTTTGAAGAAGTGCCATTTTCGTCCTTGGGCCGTTTTTTCCGTCTTCACCGCGCCAAAGAAAAACGAAGTCCGCGCCGTCCCTGGCTCGACCTCCCGGCGCCAGAGGTTCCATAAAAGCGACCGGCTGGCCTGTTCGGTCTTCGGATCAAATTCCGCCCGATAGAGCGACCAGACCGGCGCGTAGAGTCGTTCAAAGGATTTGTTGTTGGGCAGCAACGGCTCGGCCAGGGCCAGGACCTGCAGCCGCGTTTGGCCATTGAGATCGTGGCGGTAGGTGAAGAACGGCCAGAGATCGCGGCGACGAAATTCCTGAGTCGAGCCCGGTTGCGTCAGATGCGTATCGCTGTAGCCGAAGTACAGCATGCGAGTGCGGTCGCGGCGGAAATTGTCCCCCCACGTGCTGCGCCGGGTATAGAGCGGCCAGAGCGCAAAATCGCTGGATTGACTCGGGCTTTTTGCGTGTCCGAAAAACGGCCAGAATCGTCGCGCCGTTTTCCCGGGACCGTTGGCCGCGCCGATGAACGGCCAGGGAGCGCTCCACTCGGAAAACTTCTCCTGCCGATTGGTCCGGTAACTGAAAAGGAACACGCTGGTGAAGTCCATGCCCGGCGAGCGGGTCTGACCATAGACCGGGAAGGTGAACAGGTTGGTGACCGCGTTGTCCGTGCCCAGACCCGTTTTTTCCCGCATGAAAAAGGGCAAGGCGAAGAATTGTCGCAGGTGCCCGGGGACCACCTCCTGTTCCTCGAGATTGTTGAGCCGGTAGGTTATCTCCCTGGTCTCGGAACCGATCAACGGCCACACCTGCCAGCCATGGACGCCGCCGCCGTGGCGTCGGTGAAAAATGGGGAACAGGACATTGTCCGTATGCACCTCGCGCTTGATGGAGGAGACCCAAAGCGGGGCCAGCACGAAGTGAACTTCATCGCGGAACAGGCGGTTGCGCAGGTGGCCGTAAAGGGGCAGTAATGCGAAATAGTCGTTGGTCGGGTTCGTGGATTTCTGGCGGAAAAAGATCGGGAATATCGTCGTCCGTTTCTTGCTCTCGTCGTCCACCGTGGTGGAGCCGTTGATCTGGAAAAACTGGAGAAAACGTGCGGCGTATTCCGTGCCAAAGCGATCATAGGTAAAGACCGGATAGAGGACCTCGTATTCACTTCGTTCCGTGGCGGCGTCCGCGTAATGGGAGATGAGCGGGCTGATGCGCCAGGAGTGGGCGCCCTCCGAATTCTCCCGACCCCAGATGGGGCCGATACCCTCGGTGGCGGATCCCGGCAGGAGTGTGAGTTGGTAATTATGCCAGGCCGGACCGGCTTCCACTCCCGCCCGCAGCGGTGCCGCGGCAAGGCCGGTCAGGAGACCCGCCAGCAGCCAGCGACGTTCCGCGAAGCCCTGCGCACGGAGCCGAGTCTGGCGGCGTGGAGCGGTGCCGATGCTGATGGGGGGCATGGGGGGCATGGGAGAACATCCCGGGCGACTAGCCATGGCGCAGTTCGGCCGGATGGGTTTGTCGGGCTTCGACATCGGAGCGGGGCGGTGGGGCATTGAGCTTCCGGTAGACCCAGGAAATGAACGGCGCCAAGGGAGCCAGCCAACGATCAAACGGCGAATACAGCACGCGCAGGCGGAAGAGCGACAGCAACATGTTCAAGGAGGTGCGGAAATTGAAGGCGACCTTCGATCCACTCTGGTCGGTCCAGACCGTGGGAACCTCCGTGATGGTGAAGCCGGCGCGACGAATCGAGTACAGCAGGTTGACGTCGAACGCCAGGTCTGCAAGGCGCAGGAACGGTTGCACCCGCTCCACCGCCTCCCGTCGCAATACCTTGGCCCCGCACTGGGTGTCCTTGATCCCCATCCAAAATAACGCCTCCACGGCATAATGAAAAAGCCGGCTGGCCCGGCGGCGGTCGGTGGTCTGGGCGACATTGACCCGCGCACCGGGAAGCCAACGCGAGGCGATCACGCAGTCCGCCTCACCGGCCGCGGCACGCCGGCAGAGATCAAAGAAGGCGCTCGGGGGGGTGGCCCCGTCGGCATCGACATACCCCACGAGATCGGCCGAAGGCGCCAGCTTCAAGCCTTCGATCAAGGCGCCACCCTTGCCGATCGCCGCCGGGAATTCGATGTGGCTGAGTCCCGGGTGGCGCCGTTCGCAGTCCTGAACCACGCCGAGGGTGTTGTCGTGACATCCGTTCAGCACCACCACCAATTGAAAGCGACCGCTCCAATGCCGGGCGAAATAGTCAAGGTATTCGACCAACACAGGCGGCAAGCGGCGCTCCTCGTTGTACGCGGGGATGAGCAATAACAGGCTGGGCGCATTGGCGGCCGGCATTTCCGGTCAAGCTAGCACGCCGGTCTCCCCGTCCAACGATGGTTTTGGGATGGTTTCGGAGACTGTCGTCCCGGGCCCTGTTTTCCGGCCACTCGAGTGCGATCCGGAAAGGCGCTCCGACTGCCGGTTGATCACCGGTTGACCGGTTCCCTGGGCGAAGCCGTCTCCGGGCAATGGAACTGAATCGATACGGCTAAGGGGTCCCCAGAATTCGCTCCATGATCAGCGAGTCGTGGAATCTGCCGCGATGATAGAAGTGCTGCTGCAATGTGCCGACCTCCCGATAGCCACAGCTCTGGTAGCAATGAATGGCGCCGGTGTTCGAGGCCAGGACCTGGAGCACCACCTTGCGGATGCGCAGCGTCTCTTGAGCGTAGGATTCCAGCAATTGGATCGCCTCTTTCCCGATACCCTTGCCTTGGGCCACCCGGTCGAGGCAGAGGCCCAGATCGCCGGTTCCGTGGATGAAATCCATCTTCCGCAACTGGATGAATCCCTGGCACTGTCCGTCCGCCAGGCTGGCCACCACGAAAAACACGCTCAACGGATCATTCAGGATTCCTTCGACCCATTCGTCGACGCGCTTTCGTGAATTCGGTTTGGGGACCGCCATGAGCGACGCCTGAAGCTCGGCATCGTTTCTGATTCGAGAAAGGCATTCCGCATCCGCGGCGACGGGTGCTCGTAGTTCAACGGTGTCTCCACGCTTCATGATCCGTTGG
>JAYTHD010000169.1:0-2794 GCA_043732975.1 Verrucomicrobiota bacterium | reverse complement strand
ACCATCAAATGCTCCGCCCCCTCCACGCGGGATGGACTTTTCGCAGTGAACCAACAACCATCAACTAGCACCTGAGACTCTCACATCCCCACGAACAGTCTGGGAGGCCCGGTCACGAACATTCCCAGACATGAATGCCCTCCGTTTGCTTTCCCTTCTGTGCCCTCGATGGCTCATCGCCATCTTCCTCGCCTCCGTTCCGCTCCGCGCCGAGGAGGCCGTCCTGAGCGCAGACTTCTCGGGCCACGCCGGTGCCGTCCGCCCGCTCCACGGCATCAACAAGGGGCCGCTGGCGCCCGGCGGAATCTTCGACGTGATCAAGCAACAAAAGGAGCTGGGGATTCCGTTCACGCGCCTGCACGACTGCGGCTGGCCCAATCCGTATGTCGTCGATCACCACGCGGTTTTCCCTGACCCGAATGCCGATCCGGCACTACCGGAGAGCTATGATTTCCGGCTGACCGACGAATACATCGACGGGGTGCGCCAGACCGGAGCGGACCCGATCTACCGACTGGGCGAGAGCATCGAGCACACGAGCGTGAAGCGTCATGTCCATCCGCCCGCCGACATGGAGAAATGGGCGGCGGTCTGCCTCGGCATCATCCGGCACTACAACGAGGGCTGGGCCGACGGATTTCATCACAACATCCGCCATTGGGAGATCTGGAACGAACCCGAAAACCGCCCGGCCATGTGGACCGGGACGGACGACGATTACCTGCGGCTTTATCGCACCACTTCGCTCGCAATCAAGAGGCAGTTCCCGGCCCTGAGGGTCGGCGGTCCGGCGCTCGGAGCCAGCGGTGGTTTCGTCAAAGGTGAATTCGTGCCCACGGATTTTGCGGCGAAATTTCTGGCCATGTGCCGGAAGGACAACGTGCCGCTGAATTTCTTCTCCTGGCATTGCTACACCGCCGACCCGGCGGAACTGACCGCGCGCTCCCGGGCCATCCGGCGACTCCTGGATGCCCAAGGTTTCACCGAAACCGAGAACCATCTGAACGAATGGAATTTCCTTCCCGGAAACACTTGGCAGCCGATTGACAGGTCCGGCACCGCCAGCGGTCGCCAGCGGTTCTACGGGGAAATGGCGGGCGCCCCGGGTGCCGCCTTCGTCGCCGCCTCCCTGATCGAATTGCAGGACGCGCCCATTGATCTCGGCAATTTCTATCATGGCGAATTGGGCGGATTCGGAATCTTCACCGAACAGGGCGTGCCGCTGAAGGCCTACCAGGCCCTGCGCGCCTTCCAGGGGTTGATGGAAACTCCACGGCGGGTGGCAACCCGCGGTGCCGTCGCGGGCAAGCTGGCCTTCGCCGCCGGCCTCAGCCCAGACGGACGGGAGGCCTCGATGCTTTTGAGCAACTTCGCCGATCCGCGTTCGGACATCGTCCTTAACTGGAATGCCTTCGCCTGGACCGGCGGCGTGACGGCGGAAATCCGCATCGTCGATGCCACCCGGGATTTTTCAGATGCGCGGACTGAGTCGGTGGCGGACGAACGTGCATCATTGCACCTGGCGCTGAAGGCACCGGCCGTCGCGCTGATTCGTCTGCGCCCGACCGCAGGCGCGGCGGCCAAGACCACGCTGTCGGTCACCTCACCCGCAAACCGGCTTGTCTTCCAGCGCAGCCGGACCGGTGACGCGACGATCCATGTCGCCGGAAACTGCGCGTGGCCGGGAGCGGTGATCGAGGCGCGGATGGCGAGCGTTGCCACCGGCAAAGCCGGAGCTTGGACCGTGCTCGGAACGGTGCGGCCGGACTTCAGCTATCGGGGCCAGCTCACGAACTCGGCGGGTTGGTATTCGCTGGAAGTCCGCGCCCGCAGCGGCCGGAATTCCGCCCACGCCTCCGTCGAACGCGTGGGCGTTGGCGAAGTGTTTGTGGTCGTCGGCCATTCGGTCGCGCACGGGGGACAGATCAATCTTCCCGGAGCCGGGGACGACCGCGTGAGCACCATCGCGCTGCCGGCGGGCGACATGGAATCGCAGCGCCGCTACCAGGCCACGGGCGACCCGCGCTTTCTGCCGGAATTGGTCGGCACGCATTTCGATTCCAACGTCCAGCCCGCACCCGCGGGGCACGGCACCTATTTCTGGGCCGCCTTCGCGGAGCAGGTGGCCAGGGCCCAAGACGTCCCGGTGCTGCTGCTGAATGCGGCCTTCGGTGGCACCAGCCTGGAACATTGGGCGAAGTCCGCCCGGGGCGAACCCTTCGAGCACGCGTTCGTGAACGCATCCATCCGCATGCCCTACCTCCGTCTGGAACACGCGCTGAAGAGGTATTGTGCGGTCACGGGCCTGCGCGCGATCCTCGCCGACCAAGGCCAGAACGATTGGCCCGAAAAGGACGAGGCCAAGATATTTGCAAACTATGTGGCCTGGATCGAGCAGGCCCGCCAGGACGCCGGCTTCCCGAACCTGGCCGTGGTCGTGAACCGCCAGTCGCCTCCCGGCGGGTCCGGTCAGATCCGCCGGGTGCAAAACCGCGTGCTCCAGGAGCACCCCCATTGCTTTCCCGGCCCCGACTACGACACCCTCTCCAAAGAGGACACCACGGACAAAGTTCACCTGAGCGAATCTGGCGCGAGGAAAGCCGCGCGCCTCTGGGCAGATGCCCTGAACGCGGATTTCTTCCGGGCTGCCGTTCCATTGCCGGCAAAGTAGCCGGTGTCGCCAGGTGCGCGCCGTTTTGCGGGGATGGCCGGACCCGGATGGGTAAACGGCGGGACCCACGAATCCCCTTGCCGCCAACCTCCACGGGACGGCATCGAAGGCCCTGCAGTGAGT
>JAYTHD010000168.1:0-9619 GCA_043732975.1 Verrucomicrobiota bacterium | reverse complement strand
ATCCAGTCCACTGGCGCAAAAGCGGCACCCGTAGGCGCAGCCCACCTGCGTGGAAACACACAGCGTGTGACGATCCGCCCGTTCGCCGTACAGGGCGGGATTGGCGGGGATCAGAACACTCTCCACCAAGGCGCCATCCTCGAGACGCCAGAGGAATTTCTGCGTGGTATCGCGGCTGCCTTGCTGGCGGACGAGTTCCAGGGTGCCTAGCGAATAGGTGGCGGCCAACTGCTCCCGGTGCGCCTTGGGCAGACTCTTCATCTGACCCCAGTGCGTGGCCCGTCGGGGGTAAAGCCAGGCCAGCAGCTGATCGGTGCGGTAAGCGGGTTGGCCCCAGCTCTTGCCGAGCGCCACCAATTCCTCGCGGGTTTGATTGCGGATATCCGGCCGAGGGCCAGCGCCGGTGTCGGGTGCGAGAGTTGGCACGGCCTCTTCGGCGGCAATGTCGGGGAGATTGGAGGACGGCATGAGAAACAAAAAAGGCGGCGCGGTGCGCGGCTACTCCTGGATGAAGTAGCTCAGGTTTTCCAGTTCGATCGCAAGATTCACGTTGTTGACCGTGACGTGATCCGCCACCACGGGAACCATGGGAGCGAAGTTCAGGACACCGACAATTCCGAGTTCGGTCAATTGGTTGATGACGGCCTGGCCGGCGGCGGCGGGAACGGCGACGATCGCCATTTTCACCCGGTGCTTGTTGATGATTTCTTCCAGCCGCTCCATCGGATAGAGTGGAACCTTGAGGTCCACGTCGCGGTGCCGGCGCAGCTCGGCATCGAAGGCGCCGACGATTTCGAAGCCTTCCTGTTCGAAGCCGCGATACCGCAGGAGCGCGGTGCCAAGGGAACCCACGCCGACGAGGATGACCGGTTGCAGTCGGTTGGTGCCGAGGAGATCGGAAATCATCTTGGCCAATTGATCGACCTCGTAGCCCAGGCCTCGCGTGCCGAATTGGCCGAAGTAGGTGAGATCCTTGCGCAGTTGGGTGGGTTTGACACCCGCGGCCCGCGCCAGCGCTTCGCTGCTGACGGTTTCAATCGTGTTCTGCCGCAAGCGCTGCAAACAACGCAGGTAGATGCTCAATCGGTAAATGGTCTTGCGCGGTATCTCCGGACGACTGTGTTTTTTCAATCCGGGGCAACGTGACCGGAGCGGGCGGGAATTCAACCGGCGAATGGCGTAATTGCCGCGAACTTCATAGGCGATCGGCGAGAGTTGTCGATGCGCTGGGGTCAGGCCGGCTCATTCCTTGATTGCGGTCCTCGCCCGGTTAGCGTTTGTTCGTTCTCCATGGACTGGTTTATGAATTCGCCCCGTTGCCTCCGATCGAGTCGTCTTTCGAGGCGGCCGTCCGTACCCCTCTTACTGCTGCTGGCCGCCTGGGCGCTCCCTTCGCTGTGGCCGTCGCTGCAGGGCGCCGGCGCCACGAATCAGGTGACGCTCTGGGACACCGTGGAGCGGTCGACCGAGCCAGGCCCTCGTGCAGCCGTGGATCGGGCACAGTGGAAAAGGGTGCCCACCGAGCTTTTTTCGTTTGAAAGCGATCCCGCCAAGGCCTCTTCCGATCCGGGTTACTACGGCCGGGATTATACGTTTAAAGGCGACGTGGTCGTTGAAAACTCAACGCTGACCGCCGTGTTCAGTTCCGCACGCGGGCGGGTCGCGCTGTATTCCAAGCCCGGGGCGGTTCCAGATGTTGGCTCGGACTCAGGCTCGGCCGGAAGTGTTTCGACGGCTGGACTGGGCGCGCTGGTTTGGGAGTTTAGCCCCTGGGTGGCCGCGTCCGAATCGGGAACCCTCCGCCACTGCGAGGTCCTGCGGAATGCCGGGGATGAAGTCGTTCTGGAAGCCACCTTTACGGGCCGTGCGGGCAAGGCCGCGGCGGAGACGGTGGTGGGATTTGCGTTTGGTAAGGATGGGATCGTGGAATTCAAGCCGGGCGACGCGCTTAGGGGAATTCGCCTGATCTGCC
Organism: Verrucomicrobiota bacterium; assembly: GCA_043732975.1. Classification (GTDB taxonomy): domain Bacteria; phylum Verrucomicrobiota; class Verrucomicrobiia; order Limisphaerales; family UBA9464; genus CANIZL01. The sequence goes on along the minus strand of JAYTHD010000168.1, from coordinate 7,647 downwards.
CACTGGACTACGCGGTGGTGCCGGGATTCATCGGCGACGATCTGATCTTCAAGCCGGCCGATTATCCCGGGGCCGATACGTTGACCCTGCCCGCGGAAAGCCTTTTCGTGGGTCTGCTCCAGGGCGAGGGCAGCCAACTTGCTCTGACGTGGCCGAAGGGTCCGCAACAATTGAAATTGAAGCTGGGCAACGATCCGCATGGACGTCGGATGATTGAGTCCCTGGAGTTTCATCCGGCGGGACAGCGCTTCTACCTGTCCGCCCTGAGCGCGCCGGGGATCTGGCATCGGGAAGAGTTGAAGGCGGCCCACCTCGAAAAAGACGTGGCGCTGACGTGGACCCCCCCGTTCCCGGCCAAGTGGAAAACGCAACTCACCGAATCGAGCGTCAAGACGACCTTCGCCCTGCGCGACACCAAGGGACAGATCTGGCGCGGCGTGCCGGGATCTTATGAGTACCCCGCCTGGATCGAGGGCGGACAGGTGTTTTTTCACCTGGGTAAGAAGGTGCCCCCGAAGGGCGAGTCGGTGATCTATTTCGTCGAAGGCCAAAACACTCCAACGGCCGTCGCCACGCCCGTCGATGTTTTGAAGTCGACGCTGGGCCGGTCAGTAAGCGAGCCGATCGTGGACAGCGGCGGACGGAAATTGCGGACACATCATCGCCGCGGCGGCGAGGGCGTCCATCGCTCCTGCACCTGTGGCTACACAGAAGCGATTCAGGGAATCTTCGAGGAGGGCCAGGAGGTCTCCAAAAAGGACTTCGTGCAGGACGCTCTGGCCGACATGAACTATTTTGTCCAGCGCCACGTGGACCGGATCGAGGAGTACCGCCGTTTTGCGGGCGAAACCGCCCAGTGGCTGCGGGCGCAGGCGGATCGGCATCCCCCAAAGAAAGCCTTTCTGGATAACCTGGCGGAGATCGTTCAACAGATTCCCAAGGAATACGAGGTGCAGAAGGAGAACATGAAATCAGCGGAATACGCCGCCGAACTGACCGGCCAAACGATGGCCCTGACGGCCGCGCACCGGGACGGCAATCTGGCCGCCTTCAAGGACCTGCTCAAGGCCTGGCGGGGAATGGGAGGCGCGCAGGATTATGTCGTCGCGCAATGCCATATGATCACCCGCCGGTTGTTTCAGGAAGCGGGCTATGGATCTGTCCAGGACGAGCGCCTGCTGGCGGTCGCGCAGGAAGTCCGGGCCCGTTGCCGGCAGGTGCTGCGAAATCCCGATGGCTACGAGATCTGGGCCGACTATTGAGACTTTGTTGTTGGTTTTATTGACCTCGATCCGGCCCGAAAATGAGTGACTTCCAGGTTGTGAGAAATGTCGCCGGGACACTGGCGTTGGCGCTGTTCGTGGCGTTCGGGGCGGGATGTGGACGTCAGGATCCCAGTCCGCCGGCCGCGCCTGTCGCTCCGGCACCTGCGCCTGCGGCGGCGTCCTCGGCGGCGACGGCCCCGGTGGGTGCCACCACGAATGCCACAGCAATGGTGTCGATTCCGGCGGGCAAATTCATGATGGGCGACAAGGACGAAGTCGACGCACCTCCCCACGAGGTGACGGTGAGTTCCTTTTTCATGGATCGCCATCTGGTGACCCAACAGCAGTATGCAAAAGTCATGGGAAGCAATCCCTCGCGCTGGAAGGGGGACAAGAATCCTGTGGAGCAATTGCGCTGGTCGGACGCGCTGGCGTTTTGCAATAAGCGATCCGAACGGGAGGGCCTGCAGCCGTGCTACGACTTGAAAACACTGGCCTGCAATTTCGCGGCCAACGGTTATCGACTGCCCACGGAAGCGGAATGGGAATATGCCTGCCGGGCCAGGACGACGACGCCCTATTTTTTTGGCGACAATCCCGCCAGGGTGGGGGCCTATGCCTGGTACGAAAAGAATTCCGAAGGGCATCCGCGTCCGGTCGGACAAAAGTTGCCCAATCCTTGGGGACTTTACGATATGGCCGGAAATGTCTGGGAGTGGTGCAACGACTACTACCAGGTCGACTACTACGAAAAGTCAGCCCGGGAAAATCCAACCGGTCCGGAGAGCGGCCCGAACCGGGTCCTCCGCGGCGGCGCCTGGCGGTTTAGTGCGGACAACTGTCGATCCGGATATCGGTACAATGAAAGTCCCGGCTCCGCCGACGTGTGCTTTGGCTACGACATCTACGGCTTCCGCTGCGTGCGTCGGGGGACAACCCCGGCCGCAGCGAGGTAGGGACGCCGGAAAACGGGCTTTCGTTCCACGTTCCAGCGGCCGCGCCGGCTCAATCTCGTTGGCCAATCAAACACGCCCAGTCCGGGGCATTCACGGCTCCAGTCGCCTTGGGCGCCCTCCGCTCTCTTACCGCTGCGCCGCGAGGCAGAATTCCCGTCGATTGTGGGCGAGTTGCCGGGCCGTCACGCGGTTGAAGCCCCAACCGCGAACCCGCTCCAACTGCTGTTTCAGGTCCCGGGTTTGCGCCCAATCCGACAGCTTGATCGTCAGCAGGAGCCCGGCGAATTGATTGCCCGGGTAGGTGACGATCGACTCCACGGTATCCAGCGTATACCCGGGCGCGACGTTGGCATCACACATCAACCAGCGGAAGGGTTGGAACACGCGCCGCTTCACCTCCAGGCTCCGCGCCCGCCAATGCTTAAAGCGCGGGTGGGCCAGGATTTGCGGGGCCATTTCCGCGGGATCGATGCCAGTGACCTGCAATCCCAATTCGAGCAACCGCTGACAGGCGCCGCCCGGGGAACTCCCAATCTCCACGGCATGATCGCCGGCGCGCACGGGCAGACCACTCCAGGCCAGAGCCTCGGAGATTTTCAAATAGGCCCGGCTCACCATGTCAGCCGGAGCCGGCTGCGAAAACGTGCCACCCGGCCATCCATCCGCCCGCTCCAGCACGGGATGCGTCCCCACCCACCAATGTTCCCGATCAATCAACACCACATCCAGAACTCGCTCACCGACGCGGGCATCGATGTTGACACCCGCTGCCCGGGGATCGTTTCGCGCTTGCAAGCTCAGGGTGAAGGCGGCCGCCACCTCCCGGGAAGAAACCGAATGATCGGGCTCAAAACCCCGCCAGCCGACCTCGAAGGGATCCCGCTGCCAGACGTGGACGACGGTCCAATTCAAGTCGCCGTAGTCACCCAGCACCCGCTGAACCTGAGGAGCGATATCCGGCCCATCGAATCGCTTCAGGGCATGCCCCCGGGCCCGGACAAACGGCCCGCCGGGCAGATCCGGGGACCAGACATCGGAAGCGGTTTGGGACTTGAGGGTGACGAAGCCGTTTTGTGAATACGCGAGGCGATAGGGTCCGCGCGGTTCGCACAAGCCTGCCTTGATGGTGGGTTCGGCCCCGTGTTGACAGACGAAAAAGGAAAAAGGCGTCGCCGTTTGCAAGGGCGCACTGTCGTCGGGCGACGGTGGCGGCGCCATTGAACCTCGGTGGACGGACACCCACATCGCCCGGCATGAACGATCACAGCGCCAGGGCGGTGATCCCATACCGCGAACGATCGCGGCGGCGGTGGTATCGACTTTTGCAACGGCCTCGGGAATCGGTGAGCCGGGAGCCTGAAATCCCCCGCGTCGCCAGGCGGGAAGCCCGCCAGTCGTGGTTCGTCCCACGGTTAACTCCGGCGGATCCAGTAGTAATTCCACTGCCGATTCCGGTTCGGTCCACGCGGAATCAAACTCGCCCCGAACCGGGGTGACTTCATTCACCCGACCTTGCCGTCGCGAGGCCCGGATCCGCTCCCCGCTCCGACCGCAAGGACCGTTTCAGTCGGGTTTGATCTCCGAATTGTCCAACTCATCATTGCTCACCTTGCCGTTCCACTTCTTGGAGGCACTCGGAATGATGGCGTCAAAGACCGCATAGAATTGCCCCCAAATCAACTGGCTCCCCTTGCTCGACGCGGCATGGCCATCCACGAACACGGAGTTCACCCGCTTGGCGTGCTTCTTCATCTGCGATTGGAATCGAAAGTTCTGATTCCCCTTGGCCGCCGTCGCCTCGGGAAAGGATCCACCGGCCCAATAACTGTCCAGCCAGGCGGCGTCCGCCTTCTCATTGCCAATCCCGCCACCAATCTCCTTGGGATCATCGGTCCCATTCGCCTCGGTCACGGCGATGATTTCCGCCGGCCGGGAAAGGCTGCCCACCCGGATTTCCTTGGCCGAGGAATCCCCGAAGACGCCGAGATAATTGAATCCATAGGAAAGAAAGCCGGTGATCGAGGGATCAAAACTTCCCGGCTCGGTCTTATAGGTCAAACCTCGAAGTTTCTTGGGACAAACCCAGATCTTGGTGGCCCCCGAGTAATTCGACAGCGTGATGGCGGGGGTTCTTTGCCATTCGCCGCCACAATTCTTTCCGCGCGAATTCTTATAGGGGCCGACCTGCCACCATTGATTCGGAAAAATGTCGCGAAAATCCTGCGTGTACATCATGAACGCCAGCCCGATCTGCTTGGTGTTACTGAGACAACCGGCGCCGGTCGCCTTGTCCTTCGCCCGTGCCAAACCGGGGAGGAGCAAGCCCGCGAGTATCGCGATAATGGCGATCACGACGAGCAGTTCAATCAGAGTGAAGCCACCGACCCGGGACCGACGACCGGTCGCGACCGACGGCCCGTCCTCCGATGCTGGAAAAATGTGCATAAAGTAGTGGGGAACGCGCAAACCCTACGTCCGGCCGATACCCCCGGCAAACAAGAAAACCCCCGGCCACTTTCGAATTAAATCTGCTCGGGAAAGGATCGCTCATCCCCGGAAGGCAATGCCATGGTCTGAACGGAAACAGCTAGAAGAGATCCATCTGGCATCCATCGTTCGAGCCTTCCTGGGGAGCGAAGGTTTCAATCACCTTGGCGACGTCACCGCTGGTGACGACGGCGGAGGTCCGAGTGGCTGGCGCCACACAGGTTGCCGCGAGAAGTGAGGCGCCCAGACTCGACAATCCGCGGTGACGGATCGTGTCGCGGATCTCCGCGCCTTCCGACACCAACTGACTGCGCAGAGACACCAGATGCGGCTCCGTAAATGCATAGTGAGGTTGGGCATTGCCGACGACATGAATTTCGCCCATGGGCGCCCAGACCGTGTGGAGTCGCCCCTGATCCACGAGGGGACGCATCCAACGGTAGAAAAACATTTGCAGCAAAAAGCCGCAGTGCATGCCGTCCGGATCCGGATCCATGAGCAGAAGAATTCGTTCGTACCGCAATTGCCTCACCGAAAAATCCACCGCCCAGCCGGCACCGAGGGTTTCGATCAAGGTGGCGTACAGGCCATTCGTTCGGACCCGTTGGGCTCCGGATTTGAGCGGGTTCATCGGCTTGCCCTGCATTGGCAGGACCGCTTGAAACTCGGACTTGAGAACCTGGACGACCGAACTGGATGCAGAATCGCCCTCGACCAGGAATAATTCGGAACCCGGGCCGTGTCGCTGGCAGTCGTGGAGTTTGCGGGTGGAGGCAGGGAATGGCATGGCGGAGTCTTGGGCGGCGCGTGTCGGGTCTCTTAACAAATATTACCCGGCGCCTTTCGGCGAACCCGCCGCGCCCCTGGCCTCTCCAAAGGTCCGCGCCGGATCACGGCTTCAGCCCGCGCAGATTGGCGTCGAACCAATCGGCGAAGAGCGCGATGTCCTGCTCGATGCCGGGCCAGCCGTGGTCCTTACCCGGCTTGCGGACAAGTTTCACCGGTGCCTTCACGCCGGCGTCCTGGCATCGCTTCAAGAAGAGTTCGGCCTGGTAAATCGGCACCAACTTGTCCGCGTCGCCATGGACGATGAGCGTGGGCGGCACGACTGCGGTCACGAAATACAACGGCGAAATCTCCTTACCGTAAACCGCGCGGCTCTCGGCCGTGTCGCTGCGCGGACCGAAGGCGGGCTTGAAGTCCTTGAGCACGCCCACGCCCACGGCGTCGTCGCCCGGCTCGCGCCAGTTCAGATAATCGGTCGGCGGGAAGAAGCACGCGACGGCCTGCACGGCACTCGATTCGCGGTCCACGGGGTCCTTCGCGTCGGTCGCGCCCGGCTTGCCCTGCGTGGCCATCGTCAACGAGAGATGCCCGCCGGCGCTGGCGCCCATGATGCCGAGCTTGTCCGGGTTCACGCCGTAATCCTTCGCGTGGTAACGGATGAAGCGGATCGCCCGGTGCACGTCGACCGTGATCTCCGGAATCGTGAATTTCGGCTGCGAACCGTGCACCACGGCGAACACCGTGTAACCGCGGTCCAACAGCGCGCGGAAGAATTGTGGGCTGATGCTTTCATGGCTCGAGAAGAACCCGCCCGAGATCATCGCCACGACGCCGTAGCCATTGGGTTTCGAGGGTTGGAGGACGTCGAGCGTGAGCGCGGTGCCGAACTTGCGTCCGTAGATGACCTCGGTCCGGGCGAACGGCAGCGGCTCGTCGGACCGGACAGGGAACGAACCCAGCAGAAAGAACAGGCAGATGGCGAACAATGTCTTCATGGCGAGGGCACCAGCGTGTGCCGGAGAAGGGTGGCTGCGCAAGTTTGCCAGCCCGGCGATCGCGAAAACCAACTGGAGGGCTTGCACCCCAGATTGCGGCTAATGTCCCGTCTTCACCAGCGGCTTGCCTATTTCCCAAGAGTGGCCGAACGGATCGACGATGCGTCCCACCCGCCAGCCATGCTGGTCGCTGACGGGCCAGACCATCGTGGCGCCGGCGGCGACTGCCCGGGCAAACGCTGCGTCCGGATCCTCCACAATCATCACCATCCGGACGGTGCCGCCGCCGAGCGATTCGGGACTGAAGTTGAAGTGTTCCGGCGACTCGTCGGCGAGCCAGAACTCGGCGCCCGCGACCGACAATTGAGCGACCACGGCGCCGGTGTCGCCGTCCACGCGGAACAATATCTCCGCGCCGAACGCCGCCCGATAGAACTCAATCGCCTTCGCGCCGTTTCGCACGTTGAGCAACGGGGCGATGGCGGTCTTCCAGTGGCTGGCTTCCTGCGGGTCCTGATGCATCAAGAAAGAGAAATGAGACTGCAGACAGGCAATCAGATGCCTCCCTCGCTGGCAAGGCGGTCATTGGCGGACGTCGATGTACGGACGTGCCTAACTGGATGAATGGCGTCAACCACGCCCTGTCTGCCGTGAGCAGGGGAATTGGAGGGGGGGCACTTCGACGAGGGCGGTGTTTCCAACAAGTGACCCGCTACGGCATGGGCACATGGCGGGCGATTTTGAGCTTGTCGAAATCGCGGTCAAAGGAAGCAACGGCGATTCCTTCCTCCGCGGCGCCAGCGGCAAGGAAGGCGTCCGCAAAGCCGATGTTGGCCGACTTGAGGCGGTCGAGCGCGGCAAGAACCTGACTGGCATCAGGGAGCCGTACGCCGTGCTGTTGGAGGAGGAGGGAGAGTTTCTCGGCCGCGTCCTTACGTTCGACACCGTAGAAGGAAATCAGCGTGTAAATCGTTTCTGCAACGATGACTGGAGAAACGTCGAGGACGATTTCCCCGGCAGCGGCGCGGGCGAACAGCTTGCGGGCAGCTTCGGCTTGCGTCGCCGGTTCTCCCGACAAAAACCGCAGCAGGATATTGGTATCGACCAGATACCGGGTGGTGCTCACGGGCGGCCCTCGCTGGCGGCATCGAGGGCGAT
>JAYTHD010000167.1:0-6491 GCA_043732975.1 Verrucomicrobiota bacterium | reverse complement strand
GAAGGAGCCGGAACCCAGCGCTCAGTAATCTTCAGCAACCCAACCGCGCACCGGCAGCTCATCGCGTCCCATGGCCAAGCCGCTTCAGTTTATCAATTCGACCCACATTCAGGTGGGACGGGAGCCCTGGCTCTATTTTGGCGGATGCAACTACCTCGGGTTGTCCTTTGATCTGCGGGTGCGACGTGCGCTGATGCAGTCGGTCAAGGCAAGACCCTTGCAACCCGGCGCCTCGCGACGAACCACGGGTGAACAAGCTGAGTATCAGCGGGTGGAAAAACGGCTGGCGCGTTTCTTCCGCGTGGAAGAGGCGGTGGTGGTTGGATCCGGCTATCTGGCGCCGCTGGCAGCGGTCCACGCCGTCCGCTCGACGCTCACCCATGTCCTCCTCGACGACCAGGTTCACGCCGCCCTGCAGGACGCGGCCGCTGTGGCGGGGTGCCCGGTGGTTCGGTTTGCCTCGGGCGATCCGGCCGCGCTCCAGGCCGGCTTGGACCAATTGCCCGGCGATGCCCGGCCCTTGGTGGCTGTTGATGCCACCCGGGCGGCCTGCGGCGGGCTGAATCCGGTGGCTGCCTATCTGCGGATTCTGCCTGAGTGCGGTGTCTTGCTGGTGGACGACTCCCACGGTCCCGGAGCCATTGGCCCCGGCGGGCGTGGCGTCTGCGCGGCACTGGGTGTGAGCGATCCACGCGTGCTCCAAACCATCAGTCTCGCCAAGGGCATCGGCGTCACCGGCGGAGCGATTCTGGGTTCGCATCGATGGATGACCGCCTTGCGGACCGGAGCGGCCAGTTTTATTGGCAGTACGGCACCCCTATTGTCAGTCATGGCCGCGGTGGAGGTTTCCCTCCAAATCCTGACCCAATCCCACCGGGTCGAACAGCTCCAGACGAATCTCCAATTCTTTCACACCCTGCTGCCGCGCCGTTCTGAAATCATCAGTGATCCCCAGACCCCGGTCACCGGCATCTATCCGTCTCACGCAGCCCAGGCATCCTCCCTGAAGCGTTCCCTGCGTCGGGCGAGAATTTTTCCCTCCTTCATCCACTATCTGAATGGCCCGCCGGAGGGATTTCTCCGCCTGGCCATCCAGTCGGGGCATCGGCCGGCGGAAGTACGCCGCCTGGCTCACGCGCTGGCGGAGGCCTTTTCGGATTGAGGCGGTGGCAACTCCAGGGCCTCAAGAATTCTCCGGGTCGCCTCCTCGACACTGACACTCCGGGTATCAATCACGACCTCCGGCGCCAGGGGCGGCTCATACACGTCATCGATCCCCGTGAAATTCTGAATCAACCCCTGACGGGCCCGCTGATAGAGTCCTTTCACGTCGCGCCGTTCACAGACTTCCAGGGGCGTGGCCACATGGACCTCGACAAATCGGGGACAGAGGGAACGGGCGAATTCGCGGGAACGGCAATAGGGAGAAATGAGGGCCACCACCGGAATGACTCCGTGCTTCGACAACAGGGAGGCAAGATGGGCGACGCGCTGGACATGCGCGTGCCGCGCCTCGGGTTGATATCCCGTTTGGGGAAACACCGCCCGCAGGACATCTCCATCCAACAGTTCCACCGGCAGCCGGCGGGCCTTCAACACCTGCATCAACGCCGCCGCGATCGTGCTCTTCCCGGCGCCGGAATAGCCGGTCAACCAGATCACCGGTGCCGGTGCGCTCATGGCGACAACTCCCTGAAAATGGGTCCGTACCGAAGATCCGCCTTCATGCCGTCCCTCCCATCACACCGTCTCGGGATCCACGACATAACGGCCACGGGGCCGGGAGGAAAATCTCAGGAAGCTGTCGAGCAGCAACTGGACACCGAAGTTGTTGACGCCCGACCCGAAATACACGGGGCTCAATTTCCCCGCCAAGACCCGCTCGTGAGCAAACTCCGCCCCCGCGATCGCCACCATTTCAATCTGTTCGCAGACGGTCCGGTAAAGTTGCTCGTCCAATTTCTCCCGCACCAACGGATCGTCCAAGCCGGTCACATTGACGGGTGCCCGAAACATGCCGCCAACCACGCGCTCGAAGAGATGCACCTTGCCATCCTGCAAATCATAGAGGCCCTTGAACTCGGCGCCGTTGCCCAGCGGCCAGTTCATGGCGCAGGATTTGATACCCAACACCGCCTCCAGTTCGTCCATCAGCCCGATCGGATCGCGCGCCGGACGATCCAGTTTGTTCATGAAAGTGAAGATGGGCACGCCCCGACGCGCACAGACTTCAAACAGCTTGCGCGTCTGCGTTTCCACACCCTTGCCGGCGTCAATCACCATGACGACCGCGTCGACTGCCGTCAGAACGCGATAGGTGTCTTCGGAAAAATCCTTGTGCCCGGGCGTGTCCAGCAAGTTGATGCGATAACCGGAATACTCGAATTGCAGCACGGTGGAACTTACCGAAATGCCCCGCTTTTTTTCCAATTCCATCCAGTCGGACGTGGTCGCCCGTTGGTTTTTACGGGCGGTGACGGATCCCGCCAACTGCACCGCCCCGCCGTAAAGCAGAAGCTTTTCCGTCAAGGTTGTTTTGCCGGCGTCCGGATGCGAAATGATCGCAAACGTACGGCGGCGGCGGATTTCTTCGGCCAATGTCACTAGGCCGGGACGCTAGCGTGCGGCATCGACCAGAGACAATTCCGGATTGGCAAAATCGGCCACTCTTGAATCCAGCTAGCCGTTTCAGAAGCGTCAACCGGACCGCCGCGTCGGGGACGGCTGGGGCGGACCGACGGCATCCGACCGGGACTGCCAAAGCAGGCGCAATCCCTCCAGGGTCAGGCCGGGACGTACGGCACTTATCTCGGGCAACCGCCGCGCCATGAGCGCGGCATAGCCGCCGGTGGCCACGACCGGAAGACCCGGCGCGTGGAGCTCCTTTTTCAGCTGGCCGATCAGCTCCCGCACCAGTCCACGATACCCCAGCACCGCCCCGGACAGCATCGCCTGCTCCGTGCTGCGCCCCACCACGGAGCGGGGTTCCCGGATGAGCACGCGCGGCAGCAGGGCGGTCTTTTCGTGCAGATAATCAGTCATCAGCGCCAGTCCGGGCGCGATGATACCGCCGACGTAATCACCCTTTCGGTTCACCACGTCGAAGGTCACGGCGGTGCCGAAATCCACCACCACGACGGGGGCCCCAAAATGAACGCGGGCCGCCAGCGCGTTCGCCAACCGGTCCTGGCCGATGGTCTCTGGTTGGGGATAATCAATACCCACGCCGGTCAGGGTCGACGGCATCAGCGGCATTGCCTGGAGGCGAAAGAGTTCACCCAGCAACGCCTGAACCGGCCCGGTCGCCCGGGGCACCACCGAACACATCACCGCCGACACTACGGAATCCATTCCCACAAAGCGCCGCAAATCCTCTGCCACGGCGCCCTTTCCATTTCCTCCCGCGCTCAGGGCCGCGGTATCGAAATCCATCCGACGGCGGACCCGCTGTCGGTCAGCCAGGCCGCAATGCACGTGCGTGTTGCCAATATCGAGCAGTAAAACCACGCCCGGAATCAAGTGCCCGGCGGGTGCCGGGGAAAGTCTTCCTGCCGGTCGGCTCCACTGCCGCAGCCGCCCAACCGGAGATCAATCCCGCAACGCGCCAGAAAAATCGCCAAGAAAATTCCACCGGCTCCCAACGCATTCCCGTTGACCGGGGAGTCGCTATTCCAGAGTTTCCCCGTCTATTTCGTGGGCATGAAAACCCTCTTGTTCGTTTGCACTGGAAACACCTGCCGTTCTCCCATGGCAGAAGGTCTCGCCTGTCATGAACTCGCGGGACAACCGGGCTGGCGGATCCTTTCCGCCGGACTTGGTGCGATCAATGGCCAACCGGTCACGCCCCACTCCGTCACCGCCTTGCGCCCGCTCGGGATCGACATCTCCCGCCACCAGTCCCAGATGCTGACCGCGAAACTGGTCGAGGAGGCGGATTTGATCTTCGGGCTCACAGCCGGGCACGTCGACGGCATCCTCTATCTGTACCCCCAGGCGGCCGGCAGAACGTTCCTCCTGCGCGAATTCGATAGCTCGATCGAACCGGAAGAAAAGGACGTCGCAGACCCCATCGGCGGCCCCTTGAACGAGTATCTGGTCGCCCGGGATCAGATCCATTCCGGCGTCAAGGCAATCCTCGCCGAATTGCGCCGGGCCGAACCGCCCGCCGCCCCACGGCTCCGCGTTGCCATTGGCTCGGACCACGCCGGTTTCGAACTCAAGGAGTCGCTGAAGCCGGTTCTGGACCATCTGGAAGTCCTCTGGGAGGACGTCGGCACGCACTCCACTGAGAGCACGGATTATCCGGACTTTGCCCACGCGGTCGCCGCCCGCGTGATCGGTGGTCAGGCCGACTATGGGATCCTCGCCTGTTCCACCGGCGTGGGGATCAGCATCGCGGCGAACAAAGTGCCCGGCATCCGCGCGGCCGTCGTCCACAACGAGGAAGGCGCTACGCTCAGCCGCCGGCACAACGACGCCAATGTGCTGTGCCTGGGGGCCAAGTTCGTCGCCCCGGAACTGGCCGCCCGGTTGGCCGACATCTTCCTGCACACCGAATTCGAAGGCGGCCGTCATCAGCGCCGCGTGAATAAATTGGAAACCGACATGTCCACCCGACTCGAGCACGTAGACCCGCAAATCGCCGCGATCATCCGCCACGAACGCACCCGTCAGTTGGAAAACATCGAACTGATTGCGTCCGAAAACTTCACCAGCCCGGCTGTCATGGAAGCCCAGGGTTCGGTGCTGACGAACAAGTACGCGGAAGGATATCCGAAAAAACGCTGGTACGGCGGTTGCGAATTCGTGGACGAGGCGGAGCAGCTGGCCATTGATCGGGCAAAGGAATTGTTCGACGCCGAGCACGCCAACGTGCAACCGCACTCCGGCTCCGGCGCCAACATGGCTGTCTATTTCTCCGTGCTGAAGCCCGGCGACAAACTCCTGACCATGGACCTGTCGCACGGCGGTCATCTGACCCATGGCAACAAGGCGAATTTCTCCGGCAAGTTCTTTGAGATCGTCCACTACGGGGTGCGCAGGGAGGACGAGCGCATCGACTACGATCAACTCGCCCAGCAGGCCCGGGAGCATCGTCCCAAGATGATCACCGTCGGTGCCTCGGCTTATCCGCGGATCATCGACTTCGCCCGTATGGGAGCGATCGCCAAGGAAGTCGGCGCCTGGCTCCTGGCCGATATCGCCCACATCGCCGGACTCGTCGCTGCCGGCCTGCATCCGAGTCCGATCCGCCACGCCGATTTCGTCACCACCACGACCCACAAGACGCTGCGCGGTCCCCGGGGCGGCTTGATCCTTTGCCGTGCCGAATACGCCAAAGCCATCGATTCCCAGGCCTTTCCGGGCATCCAGGGCGGACCGCTGATGCACGTCATCGCGGCCAAGGCAGTGTGTTTCCACGAAGCCCTTCAGCCGTCCTTCAAAACCTATCAGCAACAGATCCTCCGCAATGCCGTCGCCCTGGCCGACGGCATGAAACACAATGGATTCCGACTGGTCTCCGGGGGCACTGAGAACCACCTGATGCTGGTGGACGTCGGGGCTCGCGGGCTCACGGGCAAGCAGTCCCAATTGGCGTTGGACCTCGCGGGCATCACCACCAACAAGAACACGATTCCCTTCGAAACCCGGTCCGCGTTCGAAGGCTCCGGCATCCGCCTGGGCACCCCGGCCGTCACCACCCGCGGGATGGCGGAACCGGAGATGGCCGCCATTGCGGACATGATCAGCGAAGTCCTGCTCGACGTCACCAGTCCGGCCACGGCGCAGAAAGTCCGGGAACGGGTCCGCGCCCTCACGGCGCGTTTCCCACTTCCTTACTGAGGCGAGAACCCGCAGGTTTCTCCGGATTCCGAGGCGTCCCGCTCCGCCGATGCCTGGGCGGAGCGACGTTCATCCCTCGGGTTCAATCGCGATCGCGATCGCTCCGACTGCCCGTCAACAACGGCAGCAGATACCAGAGAAAATAGATCGCGGAAGTGACAAACGCCGCCACGTAGGTCATGGCCGCGGCATTCAGCACCCGGGCAACGCCGGCGCTTTCCGTCGAATCGGCGACAAATCCGAGGCTGACCAAGGCCTTCTTGGCGCGGCTCGAGGCATCAAATTCAACCGGTAAGGTGATTAGATTGAAGGCCATGATCACCCCCCAACCCATCGCCATGATCATCAGACCCGTGTACGGGCTCAGGATGTGGGTGAACATGCCGATGAGCGGCAGAATCGACACAATCTGGCTGGCAAAATTGGTCGCGGTGACCGCCCCCATGCGCAGGTGGAGCGGAAAATAGGCGGCCTGATGCTGGAGTGCGTGCCCGGCTTCATGCGCCGCCACCCCGATGGCGGCCAGGGAGGTGCCGGAATAATTCTCCTCCGACAAAACCAGTCGCTTGCTCAGGGGATCATAGTGATCGCCCAGCATGCCTTCCTGAGACACGATCTCGACATCGTGGATGCCGGCTTGACGCATC
>JAYTHD010000166.1:0-4103 GCA_043732975.1 Verrucomicrobiota bacterium | reverse complement strand
TCCCTCATGGAGATGAGATGCCGCCGATAATGGGAGGAGGTCTGACGATCCGCCGCGAGGAAGAAATAGGCAAAGACCGCCCGCGTCTTGCCCGTTCGGTTGACATCGGAAAACGGCCGGATGGCATTGCATCGCAGGATCTCCATCCTCCCCACACTCGTTGGCAGAAAGACGGTCTCGCGACTGACCAGCGACACACCCTGGGAACCCAGACATTGCTCGGGTTGGTGCAGACTGGTCCGGTCCGTGCCCATCACCACCACGGTCAGAAGCGCCTCAAACTGGTCCACTTCATCCCGGTAACCACGCCGCCCAAAGGTGGTGTCCGTCGGCAGATAGAACAACTCCTCGCTCTGGATCGGCAGTTGGACGGAATCGAACCCGATCAAATGCGCCGGCATCGCCACGCCATTCGTTCGCAGAAATAGATTGTCCCCGCCGAGGAGGGCATCATGCACCAGTTTGACCCCGCTGGGTCCCAGCTTCTGCTTGGGACCGTGACGATGGAGCAGGATCGCGGCGATGCCCATCAGCGCCAAGGCAACCACGGCAGGTTTGATCCAGTCAGGCAAAATCTTCATGCGGGAGAAGTCGGTACCAGCGGCGTGTTGGCGGGCGATGGTTCGGTCGACGGGCCGGGTTCCTGCAGCCACCGGGCGAGCGACACCAATCCACCGAAGGCCACCGCGAACGTCAGGTAGCCGAAATTGGTTTCAAATTTGCTGGCCGCCACTTGTCCGAACAGGTCCCCGACCCAGAAGGTGGCCACCAGACGGAAAACATTGCCCAGGACGGCGAGGACGGGCGCGCAGGCCAGCAGTACCCACCGTCGCCAGGCCGTGCGAAATTGCAGGAATCCGAAGATCACGGTCAACAGGACGATCACCTTCAGGCTGCGGATGCCGCTGCAGGCGTCGACGACATCGAAGGTAAAGAAAACCTTCCCCTTGGCGTCGATCGCGGCGACTTGGGTGGCCTCCCGAACCAATGGAATGTTGAGCAAATGCTGACCGATCCAGGTAGCCGTCGCTGCAGAAAAGTGCCGCAACCAGAACGTGGGCGCATGGATGAACTGGACCACCGGCATCATGAAACAGAGCAGCACAAACGGGAAGAAAAACCGTCGCATCCAGGCCCGGCCAAAGACGATCCCCGTCAAGCCGTAGGCCCCCAGTAAAAACGCCTGAAAAGAAAGCACGACCTGTTGGACCGAATAAAAAAGCACATGCGTCACGGCGGCGATCCCCACCAAAAGCACCCCGGCCCAGCGGCCCTCCACCGGACCCGTCCGGGTGAGCTCCCGGCGGCGCAAGATCACGAGGACCAGCACCAACAGGGGAATCCAGACGCCCAATTGATCGTCGTTTTGCTTCTCGACCGCGGATTGCAGCATCCGCCCGATGTATTGGAACATCGACGGCGTGATCAGCCAGGACAAATGGGCCGCGCCATAAAACTCGAACAGCGCCCACCAAGCCACCCACAGGACCAGCAAGACCGACTTGTTCGGCAAACTGTCCCAAAACTCCCGAAGCTCTTTAAGCATGACTTTTTTGTTCCCGCCCGGCGGTTCGACCATTACCCCGGAAAGAGGCGGTCCCATGTTGTTCCGGCAAGCAGAACTCGCACGTCAAACGTGCCGTCCCGCGGCGCCTCCGCAACGAATATCCACTACGGACACCTTGCCGCAGAACAAGTTCAGATATTTCCGGGAGCCATTCCTCCGCCGGCCGCAGGGGGACGACCGGCGGTTGTGGTCCCTGGCGAAAGGGTGCACCCGTCTCACCCTCCGGTCGTTACCGACCGAACCGTTGGCCGGCCACCCTCAAAAAGAAACCGCCCGGTTATCGGGGGAAATAACCGGGCGGAAAACCAACACTACAGCCCCAACCCATGAGGAGCAGTACCTCAACCGTTGAAGGAATACCGAACCCCTCCGTAAGTACCTCTATGTTTCGAGAGTTAAAAGTTTCAAAAATAATCAAAAAAAATAATCCGAGGCAATTCGCGAGCCATGTCCGCTCGTGGTGGGGTGGGATCCATTGGGAGAGTGTGCGTGCCGACAGGCGGGTCTGGTGAGACCGGCGGGGGGAGCGGCGGGGCATCCGGAGGCTGGCAATATTTCTCCGCCTGGTCGCTGCCGGGTGGCGAGATTGTCAGCTCGTGCTAGACTTCCGTCAGTCCCCGTCTTTAGCGTGTCGGCGGGCGTGTTTCTTTCCTATGTTCAAACCTCAACCTCAGGGACGCCGCTTCGGCGCAAAGTACTTTTTCCAATGGTGGACGCTGCTGGCGGTACTGCTCGCCGGCAGGGTTCGCGGCGCCGATGAGCCGCAGTTGGAGCTGTCCAGTCCGGTCACTGGGGCTCAGTTCGTGGCCCCCGGATCGGTGCCGATCCGGGTAACCGCCACCGATACCGCTCTGGGTTGGTTTGAAAAGAAGGTGAACTTCTACGCCAACGGCAAGCTCATTGGAACCTCGGACCTGACCGGCTCGATCTTCCCCGCCGTCTTGCCACTGACCGTGATTCACGGGTTCACCTGGCTGAACGTGCCGGCGGGGGACTACGAACTGGTCGCGTCCGCCCTGCGCCATCGGCTCCACGTGGAGGAGGTGCGCTCCGCGCCGATCCGGATTCATGTCGGCTCCCCCGAAACTCCCAAAGTCTGGCTGGTAACCGTGCAACCGGAAGTCACCGAAGGGACGCCGGCGGCGGCCCTGTTGCTGCGACGTAGCGGCAGTCTGAGCAATGAACTCGCGGTAAATCTGGGGTGGGACGGCAGTGCCGTGCTCGGAACGGACTACACCGTCAGCCCCGCAACGTTCGTCTTTCCGGCCGGAGCGGACCAACTCGGCATCACGCTCCAGCCAAAGTCCGATACATTGCCGGAGGGGGACGAGTTCATTGTGGCCGCGGTGAGACCGCCGACCTCGACACTCCCCGGGGTGCCCGTCTCCTACCAGGTGGGTGAACCGGCGACGGCCAAGATCCTGCTCAAAAACCGGCTCTCGGAAAACCATCCGCCAACGGTCGCCATGGACGGTCCCAGCGTGGTCCAAAGGGGCGTCAACGAATCCAACCGCTTCACCGCCACCGCGCAGGATGCCGATGGCAAGGTGGTGGTGGTGGTGTTTGTTCTGGATGGAATCCGGATTTGGGCGGACACCGCCCCCCCGTTCGAAGTGACCATCGGGGTGATGAAAGCGGGCGAGCACACTCTTTATGCCGAGGCAACGGATGATCGGAATGCCACGGCCGTCTCCAGCAAAGTGATCCTATCGGTGACGCTGGAACCGGTGTTGCCGGAGCTCTTGCTGACGACGGACGACGGGACCGCGGCCGAAGCGGATCCGACCGACATCATCAAATTCACGCTGACCCGCACCGGGGATATCCGCGAGCCTTTGCGGGTCTACTTCAAGGCCGGGGGTACGGCGCAACAGGACGTCGACTATTCGTTAATCCCGGCCATGGAATTTCAATGGTGCCCACTCTGCCTTCGCCCGACTTTCCCGCCGCTCACCGATTTTGTCGAAATACCAGCCGGCAGCTCCACGATTCAGTTCGGCGCCCGTGCCTGGGAGGATTCGCTCCAGGAAGGCACGGAAGACTTGACCGTCACACTGGTTCAGCCGCCGGATTTCAGGGATTGCGTCAACTGCCCGCCGTTGCCCCCGGCCTATCGGATCAATCCCCATTCCAGCGGCAAGGGCGTGATTCTGGATGCGCCCACGAATGTGCTCCCCATCGTTTCGGTGGAAGCGGTAAACTCCAAAACGACCGAGGGATCCACCCAAGCTCCCTTGACCTTTCGGGTGAGCCGGCTCGCCCACAGCATCGCGGAAGACCTGGTGGTGTACTTCAATCTCGAGGGCACCGCGCTGTACGACGTCGACTACCACTGGGAAGGGACGCCCCGGACGCCCACAGTATTTCCGGACGGCCGGCTCGTTCCGGCTCCGGGACAGGAGTTGCCCCTGGTGATTCCGGCCGGACAAACGTCCGCCCTGACACGCATTCTGGCCCTGACGGATGCGATTTCGGAGGCAGATGAAACTGTGCAGATCCGTCTGACTCAGCGCACACCGCTGCCGACCGAGCGCCT
>JAYTHD010000165.1:0-6999 GCA_043732975.1 Verrucomicrobiota bacterium | reverse complement strand
TTCTCCTGGCACTGCTATACGGCCGATCCCACGGAAATTACCACGCGGTGCCAGGCCGTTCGGCGGCTGCTGAATTCCCAGGGCTTCACCGAAACCGAGAATCATCTCAACGAATGGAATTATCTTCCCGGCAATTCGTGGGCGCCGCTCGATCGCACCGGGACTCCCGCTGCGCGCCAGCGCTGCTATGAAGAAATGGCTGGAGCCCCGGGCGCGGCGTTTATAGCCGCTTCGCTGCTGGAAATGCAGGACGTGCCCATTGATGTTTGTAATTTCTACCACGGCGAATTGGGCGGCTTCGGCATCTTCACCGAGCAGGGCGTGCCGCTGAAGGCCTACCAGGCCCTGCGCGCATTCCAGGGGCTCGTGGAAACTCCCCGGCGTGTGGAAACTCGCGGTGCCGTTGCGGGAAAGCTGGCCTTCGCTGCCGGTCTGAGTACGGACGGGCGGGAGGCGTCCCTTCTGGTGAGCAATTTCGCCGACCCGCGTTCGGACATTGTTCTGAACTGGAAGGATTTCTCCTGGACCGGCGGCGTGGTGGCGGAGATCCGCATCGTCAATGCCACCAGAGATTTTTCAAATGCGCGGACTGAGTCGGTGCTGGGTGAGAGTGCTTCGCTGCACCTGACGCTGAAGGCGCCTGCCGTCGCGCTGATTCGCTTGCGCCCAAGCGACGGCGCTGCGGCCAAAGCGACCCTGTCGATTGCCTCTCCCGCGAACCGTCTGGTTTTTCAGCGCAACCAGACCGGAGAGGCGTCGATCCGTGTCGCCGGAACCTGTGCGTGGCCGGGAGCAGCGGTCGAGGCGCGGACGGTGGATGCGGCCACGGGCCGGGCTGGAAATTGGGCCGCGCTCGGAACGGTGCAGTCGGATTTCAGCTACCGGGGCAAGCTGACCGTCGTGGCGGGTTGGTATTCGCTTGAGGTCCGCGCTCGTCACCATGGGGGATCAGCCACCGCCAAGGTCGAGCGTTTTGGCGTCGGCGAAGTTTTCGTGGTCGTGGGCCATTCGGTCGCGCATGGCGGCGATATCAATCTTCCCGGAGCCGGGGATGACCGCGTCAACACCATCGCGCTGTCGGCGGGCGATATGGAGGCGCAGCGTCGGTATAAGCTCACCGGTGACGTGCGGTTTTTGCCGGAACCGGTGGGACGGCATTTCGATGCCAACACCCAACCGGCCCCCGTCGGGCGGGGCACCTACCTCTGGGCCGATTTCGCGGAGCGGGTTGCCAAAGCCCAAAACGTGCCGGTGCTGCTGCTGAACGCGGCTTTCGGTGGCACCAGCCTGGAACATTGGGCCAAATCAGCCCGGGGCGAACCGTTCGAGCACTCCTTTGTCAATTCGTCGATTCGCATGCCTTACATTCAACTGGAACACACGCTGACGAAGTACTGTGCGGTCACGGGCCTGCGCGCGATCCTCGCCGACCAGGGGCAGAACGATTGGCCTGAAAGGGACGAGAGGAAAATCGAGGCGAACTACCGGACATGGATTGAGCAAGCCCGCAAAGACGCCGGCTTTTCCAATCTGGCCGTGGTGGTGAACCGTCAATCCCCTCCGGACGGCTTCGGCCAGATCCGCCGCGTCCAGGAACGCATGATCAAGGAACTCCCCCACTGTTTCCCCGGCGCGGACTACGACACGCTGGCCACGGAGGACACGGTCGACCAGGTCCACCTCAGTGAATCCGGCGCCCGGAAGGCGGCGCAACTCTGGGCGGATGCGCTGGATGAGGATTTCTTCAAAAGTGCGGCGCCGTTGCCGGCGAAGTAGTCGACGACGGTTGGTGGAATCCGGGAAGTGGGCTGTGGGGGTAAGCAAAGCGCCGACGGATCCGTCACTTGGGAACCAGACGCTGCGGGAATTGCCGCAAGACCAGGAAGAGCAAGGGCGGCGGGGCCGCTCGGAAGATACTGCAGAGCAGCCACCTAGCCGGGCCCACGCCCTGCGGAGCGTCGAGAGGCAAGTTCCTGCTATCATGGTTTGGAGAGCGGCTATCAGCCTCGGCGTCTTTTTTGAAAGATTCCTCAGGACTCGTCCGATACTCAGCCTGTGATGTCTTCTTCACCTGGCCCTGATGCGGGCGACGAAAGGATGCTCCCCACTCGGCGTAGTCTGCTCGACCGCCTGCGCTACTGGGAGGATCAGACGAGCTGGCGCGACTTTTTCGACACCTACTGGAAGTTCATCTACGGCGTCGCCATCCGTTCCGGCCTGAGCGACCAAGAGGCCGAGGATGTGGTGCAGGAGACCGTGCTCTCCATGGCCAAGAAGATGCCGGAGTTCGTCTATGACCCGACGAAGTGCTCGTTCAAGGGTTGGCTCATGCACGTCACGCGATTGCGGATCATCGATCAACTGCGGCGTCGCCAGCCGACCTTCCAGCAGACGTCTGCCCGCGACGACGATTCGCGTCGAACGCCGACCATCGAACGGATCCCCGATGCCACCGCCGATGCGCAGCAGGACGCCGCCTGGGATGACGAATGGGAACGCAACCTCGTGGACGCCGCGCTGGAGCGCGTGAAGCTCCGCGTGAAGCCGGAGCACTACCAGATCTTCCACCTCAGCGCCGTCAAGGGTCTCAGCACCTTGGAAGTCGCCCGGATGCTTCAGGTCAATGTGGGGCAAGTCTATCTCGTGCGCCACCGCCTCGCCAAGGAGGTGAAGCGCGAGGTCGAGCGGCTGAAGGAGAAACCGCTGTGAGCGCCGGTCGTGTTTTTCAGACGATCCGCGACTGGATCCTGCCGCCGCGCTTCGCCAAGTATCGCCCCGCGCCCCGCGTGGGCACCCGCTGCATCGAGCGCCGACTCTTGCGCCGCGTCGCCTGGAACCTGACCGAAACCGCCCGATGAATCCGCTATCTTCACAAAAGGAAACGAAGCGAACGAAGAGCGATGCGGCCACGAACTATCCGATGCGCCCCTTCATTGCCTTCTTTGAAGAACGGCTCTACCCGTTCGCCCTGTCTTTCGGCTGAACCCCATGCCTTCTGACCCGCAGCCCCAAGCCGCCAGCGCCGCCGGACCGCCTTCGTGGATGGCTCCGCTGGTGCCGGTTATCCCGGACCACGAGTTGGTCCGCCGCATCGGCGGGGGCAGCTACGGCGACGTGTGGCTCGCGCGCACCACGGTCGGGACGTGGCGCGCGGTGAAGGTCGTGTTCCGCGACCGTTTCACGGATTCGCGGCCCTATGAGCGAGAGTTCCACGGTATGCAGAAGTTCGAGCCTCTTTCCCGCGGTAACGAAGCCTTCGTGGACATCCTCCAGATCGGCCGCAACGACGCCGACGGCTACTTCTACTACGTGATGGAGCTGGCGGACGACGCGAACGCGGAGGCGGGAAGTGATCAGTATTCAGTGGTCAGTGGTCAGTCGGGCAAGCCGCACGCTGCGCCATCACTGAACACTGGATACTGTTCACTGAATACTGGCTTCGCCCCCGCCACCTATGTCCCCAAGACCCTCTCCAAGGTCCTGCTCCAGCGCGGCCGGCTGCCGGTCGGTGAATGCCTCGATCTCGGCCTCACGCTGAACCTTGGCCTCGCCCAGTTGCACCGGGCCGGCCTGATCCACCGCGACATCAAGCCGTCGAACCTCATCTTCGTGGGCGGCGTGCCCAAACTCGCCGACATCGGCCTCGTCATCGAGGTGGCCGAGGCGCGCTCGTTCGTGGGCACCGAGGGCTACCTCCCGCCCGAGGGACCGAACTCACCGCAGGCGGATCTCTTCAGTTTGGGCAAAGTGCTTTACGAGGCGGGCATGGGGAAGGATCGCAAGGATTTCCCGGAACCCTTCACGCAGCTTGCCGAAGCGCCGGACAGCGCACAACTGCTCGAGTTCAACGCCATCCTGCTCAAGGCCTGTGCCGCGAACCGGGCGGAACGCTACAAATCCGCCGAGGAGATGAATGCAGACCTCGCGCTGCTCCAAAGCGGCGGCTCGGTGCGCCAGCAGCGAAAGATCGCGCGGCAACTGCGCTTCGTACAGCGGGCCGGCGCGCTCGTCTCTGCCTTGGCGACTGTCATCGCCTTGGGCTGGTGGTGGCAGGCGCGGCAGACGGCGAAGGTCTGTGAATTGGCCACGGAAAATCTGAATCTGGCGCAACGGGCAGACGCCAGCGCCACAGCCGCACAAAAAAGCGAGGCCATCGCCCGTGAGAGTCTTTACGCCGCCGACATTCAACTCGCGCAGCAGGCCCTCAAAGCAGACAACCTCCGCCTCGCCCGCAGCCTGTTGCAGAACCATGTGCCCAAGCCGGGCCAGCCGGACTTGCGCGGCTTCGAGTGGCGCTACCTCTGGCACCAGTGCCGCAGCGAGGAATTGTTCAGCCTGAAAGGCCACACGAATGCCTCCCGTCTGCTGGTCATCGCCCCGAACGGCCGGCATCTCGCGGTCGGCGGCTACGAAGGGGGTAACATCCGGCTGCTGGACCTCGGCCTGCGCCGCGAAATCACGATGCTGCCGGACACCAACGACATCCTGTCGCTTTCGTTCTCACCCAAGGGAGAGTTCCTCGCCAGCGGATCTGCCAACGACATTCGCCTGTGGGATGCACAGTCGTTCCGGGAGGTCCGTCGGCTGACCAATGCTGCGGCCCCGGCCGTGTTCTCGCCGGACGGACGGTTCCTGCTCACCAGTCGCGGTCCTTGGACACTCGATGGACCGGACTGGAATCAGCCCAAGGAATTGTTTGTCTGGGACACGGGAACCTGGACGGTGCTGCACACGGCCACGTTTCCGGTATCGGGGGTGCCCAGCGGTTCGCGGGATCTTTACCTGCAGTTGGCCTTTGGATCCGATTCTGGCCGCGTCGCGGTGCTCATCGGCGGCACCGTGCGCCTGCTGAGCTGCCCCGAACTGAAGGATCTGCTCATCCTGCCGGAGAAACTACCGGAGAGCACGACCTCCCGTCCCTTCCTAGCGCTCTCACCGGACAATCGGATTCTCGCGCTTCCCAGTCCGAAGGGGTATGGCGTGCGGCTCTGGGACATCGTCGAAAACCGTGAACTGCGGGTTCTGCCAGGACACGTCGACCACATCTTCTCCGCCCGGTTTTCGCCCGATGGCACCCAACTGGCCACCGCCAGTCCGGACCAGACCACCAAGCTCTGGCAGGTGGCCACCGGCGAGCTGCTCCACACGTTCCGGGGCCAGGCGGACGAGGTGGTGGACGTGGCCTTTTCACCGGATGGCGGGACGCTCGCGTCGCTGGGCATCACGGAGTCGGTCGTCATGCTCTGGGATGCGCGGACGCGACCTCGGCGCGAGGTCCTCCCCGGTTTCCTGTGGCCGCAGGGGTTCGATCCCGGGGGCAATTTGGCGGCGTTGGCGGGGTGGCAACCGGTGCTGCTTGATCTCGCCGATTTGAAGATAACGCCATTTCCGGTTCCCCGGCACCGGAATCGCGTCGCTATTGCCAACAAGCTGCACAGCCTGTCCGTGGATGGTCGGTATCAGGGGTTTTGGGCCCCCGATGAGAGATCGCTGGAGGTCTGGGATCGTCGTCTGGGAAAGCGGCTGTGCGCCGTTCCCAGCTTCAGCCCGTTCATATCCTTCGATGTCCGGCAGCAGTTGGTCTCCACCTGCATCACCAACGCAGCCGGCCAGCCGGTCCTCGCCGTCTGGCAACTGCCGGCGGGGAACCTGAAGTGGCAGGTGGCCGGCTTCATCGGATCCGGAATCATGGCCACGGCCCAGGGAGACTACGTGGCGACAATGGCGGCGGCGGACTGCCAGATCGCACGGATCGAAGGCGACGAGTTCAAGCCGGTTCTGAAAACCCCGCCAGGGACGTCAGCGATTTCCCTCGACGGACGGCTGCTCGCCTCCGGGTCGGGAGACATCACCCTTCGGAGCCTGCCTTCGGGCGAAGTCCTCGGCGTGCTCAAGGGACATACACGGAAAAGAGTCCACCTCGTCTTCAGCCCCGACAGCCGGACCCTGGCCAGCATCTCGGACGATCACACGACGCGCCTTTGGCACCTGGCCACGCAACGCGAGTTGCTGCGGTTTCACGCCCCCACCGAGGACCATGACATCTTCCTGGCGGAATTCGCTCCCGACGGCCGGGCGCTGGCGTGCTACCGTCATGACGGGCAGAAACCGACGACCTCGCTATATTTCGCGCCGTCCTTCGCCGAAATCGCTGTCGCGGAGGGCGGCGACTACCGGGCCGCCGCCGGCGAGGATGCCCCGACCTGGCTGGCCGTCTCCCAAGAGCTGCTGCGCCGCGGACGCCTGGAGGAAGCCTTGGAGGCGAGTTCCCAGGCCGAGGCCTTGGCCAAAACCCGCGACGAAATAACGTGGTGGCTTGAGCCCAAAATCCAACGCCACCGGGTCGAACTCCTGCGCCAGTTGGGTCGGATGGATGAGGCCGGTGCGGCGAACCTGGGCCTGCTGAAAATTCCCGCGCGGGATCCGGCCACTCCGGCCGGAGCGATTGATCTGTCCGCCTTTTTCAATTCGTCGCTGAACTGGGATGAAGCCACGGAAGGCGCTCCCAATGATCTGCGCGAGGTGCCGACCGGCCGGCAGGTGTTCGACGGCACCCTCTTCGACGTGCGCGGCAACATCGAGGTCGTGGGCCGCTCTTCCGACCAACCGTGGGCGAATGAGCCGGTTCGGGTAAACGGCATCCGTGTGGGACGACGGTTGCCCCGGCTCCACTTCCTTCAGACGGCGAGCGCGGAAAGCCGCACCACCAAGACCGGTGACCAGATCGGGCATTACCGCATCCACTTCGCCGACGGTCGCGATGTCGTGTTGCCCATCCTCTACAACGTGGACACCAGCGACTACTGGGAACTCGACCATCTGCCGCGGGAAGTGCCGGAGGCGACCCTCGCGTGGCGCGGCCAAAACCCACGCAGTCGTGCCGACGGAAAGTCCGTCCGGCTCTTCAAGCGCACCTGGCAGAATCCGTATCCGGACGTCGAAGTCACCCGCCTCGACTTCGTCGCCGAGCATCCGCGGACCCACCCGATGCTCATCGCC
>JAYTHD010000164.1:0-3168 GCA_043732975.1 Verrucomicrobiota bacterium | reverse complement strand
TCAAGGATGACCCGCGGGCGATTGGCATCCAGGTGCAAAACGGAACGGGCAAGCTGAAGAGCGATTTTCATATGATTTTTCAGGGCGATGTCCGGGGCGGCAAGGCCGAGGCCCGGCGCGCCGACGGCAATGGCGCCGCCAAAACCGGCGATCCCTGGGGTAAAACCACCATCACCTTCAATCCGGCCAGCAACGAAACCATGGTCTGCTGGGACGCCCCGAACGATCAGGTGCGCCCGAATGACTTCATGATCCTCCGTTACGGGATTGATAAGCCAGGGTTGCGCTTCCTACGCGGCTATTGGACACCCACCACGGATCCCCCGGCAGACGAGGACAAGATCCCCACGAAGTCGGCGTCGCTCGACTCGTCCCCAAACGGCGGCGCGACCGTCCGCCAGTTGGTGCGCGATCACGAGATGGGCGGCTGGGGTTTGCCGTGGCTTGGACAGATCGGATTCGCGGCGCTTTCGGCACCGGTGGCGCTGGAGAATCTGGACTTCAGCAATCTGAGTCTGCTGACGGCAGCCTCGAACCGGCTGGGCAACACCTTCCTGCTGCCGAACCAACCGGTCGAAATGCCGCTCACCCTTCCTGCGCTCACCGGCAGCACCGAGCCCACCCTGGTTTTCATCAGCCAGGGCCAGTCCCCAATGAGTCCGAATCGCACCTTGATGTTCGAGGTCTTCCGCCTTTCCCTCCCCCTGGTCAGCCCCGGATCGATCCAGCCGCGCCGTATCGGTGGCGACTTGGAAATACTCTGGACCGGCACGGGCGTTCTCCAATCCACGGGCCTTCTCGACCTGCCCTGGCAGAATGTTTCCGGCAACCCGCAGGGTTCGTATCGCGTTCCTCTGAACGAGCAGCCCATACGATTCTTCCGCCTGGCGCACTGACATTCCGGAACGCTGCGACTCTAGTTGATGAAAGCCAGTTCGTTCGTTTCCAACAGCACCTGGGCGAATTTCTCCCAGCCGTCCATGGATCGGCTGGTGACCTGACCCGCAAAATCCGCCACGGCGCTCCACTCCGTCAATGTGCCAACGGGATTCCCCACACCCAGCATCCGAACGGTCGGCGCCCAAGTGAAGTTGTCACCCCGCCCATTCGAACGCGGCTCCACGATAAAATCGAGCGTGTCGTCCTGTTGAACCGCCAGCTTGGGCAATTTGGTATCGGCTTTCTTCTTGAACAAAATCCAATCTCCCACCGGACCAAATCGGCTGGAAACAATCCGTCCCTCAATCCCATCCCCATAGTTTGACGGATGATTCAGGACGCCATGGATCGCAACGAAGCCGCTGCTCGGCGCCGTCCAACGCCGGATCACCGCGTATTGATTGGCCGCATGGCCGCCCTCGGCCATCAGGGACGCACCCGCCACCTTGTTGTTCTCCCCCGGCTTGGGATCCGGCAACCAGGCTTTGCCGTTGAAAACTGTCATGGGTGCGAATTGCTTGATTTTCTTCGTGAACGGATCGTATTCCCCATACCCATAGCGCCAGGCCGTCGCGGTGGGGCTGGCCTTCGCCACCGTTCCCTGGGCCGACAGAAACCGGGAAGCGAGTTCGAGTTCGATCGGTTTGGGTGCCCGCTGATAAATCAATTGATAGAGCAGTTCGATCCGAGGCCCCATGCCGGCGGTCGCCTGAAAATCCGGACGCTTCACCAAATCACGGGCCTGTTCCACCACCAGCGGCGAGTTCATCATGAACAAAGCCTGCTGCGGCAGCGTGGTGGTTTCGCGCCGACCGGTCGTCAAATCCGGGTTCGCAAAATCGAAGGCCACCAACATGCCGGGCAGATTATTCCGGTCGATATACCCATAGACCGAGCGGCGTACCGGATAAGGTTCGGCATCCAGACGCACCGGCGGGCCGCCCATCTTGGTATCGAGCTTTCCGCCGATCATCAGGATGGTGTCGCGCATCGACTCGAAATCCAACCGCCGCCGGCTCATCCGCCAGAGCCACCGATTGTCGGGGTCGCTCGTCGCATATTGGGTTCCGTCACTGGCCTGCTGATAGACATTGGAAAGCATTAAGAGTCGGTGCAGCTTTTTGATCGACCAACCACCCTGAACGAACTGCGACGCCAGGTAATCCAGCAACTCCGGGTGCGTGGGCGGTTCGGAGCGGGTGCCGAAATCGTCGGGGTTGCGTGCCAGCCCCTCGCCAAAATGATGCAGCCAAACCCGGTTGACCAGCACCCGCGCCGTCAGGGGATTATCCGGTGACGCGATCGCCCTGGCCAATTGCAGGCGACCGCTGCCGTCGTTGAACAACGGGCGATTCTCACCGGACAGCACCTTGAGGAATCGCCGGGGTGCGACCGGACCCTTGCTGCCGGGATTGCCCCGGAGAAAAACCGCGGAATCCTTCGGCTGGGGCGAATCGATCAGGACATGCGCATGGGCCGGTGATCCCGGATGGCCCTGCTTGAGTTCATCGAACGCCTTCTCCAGGCGGTCGAGGTTGCCCTTCACCTGATTGTCGCGTCGGATGAGATTATTAATGCGGCCCTCGTCCAGATAGGTGGGCGACGCCTTGGCAAAAAGAAACAGCCGGATCTCCTCCTCCGCGGGTGTTTCCAAGCCCTCGGGTTCCGCCTTCTTCATCACCTGAGCGACGGCGAGGGCGCTCTCCCACTTCTTTTCGATCGAGGAAAACAAGGTGGAGTAGCGGCCGGCCAATTGTGCCATATTGTGCGGCGCGGAGGAAAAGAACCAGGCCACCTCCGGGTTGCACTTCTCCTTGGTCGACGGATTGGCCTGGTAATGCTCACAAATCTCCCGCGCCTTCGCGGCAAACTCCGGACCGTCCACCGCCGCAAACGCGAACCACGGGGCGAAAATCGGATCGTGCTTGCGCTCGGCGGTCTTCAGCGCCTTGTCCCATCGACCGCCCAATTGCGCCAATAGACCCCGCCCTTGGACAAAGGGCCCCAGGGGCTTGGCGTTCGTGCTGCGGTGATGCTCGTGGATGGCCAGCATGTACTCGCCGGCCTTCCCAAAGACATCGCCCTTTAACTTTTTCACCTGCGCCTCGCGATAATCTTCCAGGGCCTTTTCTTTCACCGCCAGTTGCCGTTTGAAATCGGCATAGAGCACGGCATTCGTCGGGGTGACGACTACCGGTCCCTCCTTCGGTTCCGTGCTGCTGGCGAAGA
>JAYTHD010000163.1:0-5245 GCA_043732975.1 Verrucomicrobiota bacterium | reverse complement strand
GGACCGGCGCGGTTGGCGTCCTTCGTCTCGGGCACGGCCCGGGCCAGGCGGATCAACTTTTGCACGCCGGGGGGGAGCGAGTCTTCCGCGAGTGGAATCTGGTGGAGCCGGCACAGGTTCTGGCACTTCCAGACAAAATTCAGCAGCCCACTGTCCCACGCGCCGAGGCCGGTCGCGTCAAACGCCACGCCCGTTGGCGGATGGGCGCCGCGGAGCGCCGTGGCGATGGCGGCCACACCGGGCACGGGGTGCTTCATCAGCCAGTTGCCCTGGACGGCGATCACCATCCGGTTTCCGGGAGAACGCCGCACCTCCACAACCGCCGGCGAGACGGCGCCAGCGGCCGCAGTGTGATTTGCGACGGCGAGGATCGGATCCTGTTTCGTGAAAGTAACATTCGGTTGAACCCCGGGGCCGGGCTAGCTGGAATTTGCGATTCACCGGACTATAATTGACGTGGGTGACGGCGGATCCCGAGCGCGGAAGTCCTTATTGAAACTCCGCCAAAGCCAGCCGAAGCGGCTCGGGCAAGGGCACGCCGCTGCGTTGACCGTGCACCAGTCGGCTGGCGGCGAATTCCTGGGAACCGCGGGCCACCAATTGTTCCGGGCCCTCCGTAATGCGGAAATACTCGAAGTTCATCCGCGCCGAGGAGGCGGAGAGGTCCTGCAGCGTCATCCGGATCCGCACCCGGTCGAGGGGGAAGAGTTGTGCGAAGTAGCGGCAGTCGACACGGAGCGTCACCAATTCCAAACCGGTCTTGAGTTCCTGCAGGACCGTCGGTGCCTTGTCCGCCAGAAACTGTTCCCGCACGCGTCCCTGCCAGCGGATGTAGTTGGCGAAATAGACGTTGCCGACCACGTTGGTGTCCTCAAAAGACACGGTGAGCGGGTAATCGAAGGATTTCACCCGATCACCGGGCCGGGGGGGCGTCCCGGCGGCTGTCGGGGCGGGAGCTTCGCCCAGAACGGCGACCCCGAAGACCAGTGGGGTGGTTACGCCCTGAACTTCCGTCATCAGCGTGGCGATGGCGTGGTGGCCGGCGCGCAAAAGGACCGTGCCGTCATTCAGCCGCCGGTCCAGCACGGGTGGGGTGGCGTTACCGCATTTCTTCAGGCTTTCCTGCGTCGACCACACCCGGGTGGCCGCCTGGTCGAGCGGTTCCTCGCGCGCGAGCAATTGGGCGAGCCGAAATCCCTCCGCACCCAGCAGCGCCAGCCAAGTTGCCGCCGGCCGTGGGGTGACGGCTTCCAGATCACAGCCCGCCGGGGATCGGCTGCGCAACGCCAGGGTGAGTCCGTGACAATGCGTCACGGAAACGGAATCGTTTCCGGAAATCTCCGGCCGGCCATCGGAACGATGGAGCAAGGGCCGATCAGCACCGGACAACTGACGCAATGCCCCGTCGCCGCTCAGGTCGCTCCGGGCGATCAGGGAAAGGTTTTCCCGGGGCAGGAGTTCCTCCAGGCGCCTTTCGAGATACGGCGCGAGCAGCCCCTCGGGCCACGCGGGTGCCGTGGGCAGCACCTCGACTTTCCGCAGGCGCAATCCTTCCCAAGTCTCCAACCGCCGGCCGTCGCCATCCATCAACTCCAGGTCGTATTCAAAGGTGTCGGCGTCCCTCTTCATCTGGTGGGCATGGAGGAGAAGCTCCGGGGCGCAGTCGGTGGCGGGCGCAGGTCCGGTCCGACAGGGCACGGGGCCGGAGACGATGCGGCGCACGGCGATGGGCAGCAGGCGGGCGTGGGGGATGCAGGCCTGGATGGCATGAATGGCCGCGTCGCGCACCGCCGCGCACCCCAGAACGCGGCCTTGAGGAAGGCCCGGCCCAAACCAATCGGCACCCAGAAACGGCAGCAGTTGGACGACGCATTCGTGGGCGCGGAGCAGACGGTAGTTCTTGACGCGACGAAAGCGGCCAGTGTGAAAAAGCAGTCGATCATACAGATCGCGCTCCGGGTCGAGACGGACCGTCGCCGTCCCCGGTGGCGGCAGGCTGAGGGTGTACTTCGACGTCTCGTCGATGTCTCGGGATGGAGTGGCCGCGGCGAAGCGGCAGACCGCCCGGAAATGGTCCGCCTGAAAACCGGTCTGCCCGCACCGCAGCACGACCTCGATCACTCCCGGTTCGCGCACCAGCGCCGCCACGCGGATGGTTTGGGTCCCGTGGCGGGGAACCACCACGGGACGCGTCAGTTCAATGTTTTCGAAATTCGGCGGCTCCGCGGACCCGGCCAGGGCCATTGCCACCTGCGCCATGGCTTCCAGGCCCATCACGGCGGGAAAGAGGGGTTCACCGTGGAAGACATGTTCCTCCACGTAGGGATCCGTCGTGGACGACAGGACCGAGTCCGCGATCCATTCCACACCGGGATAATGGACCCGCGTCTGCTGGAGAAAACGCCCCTCCGGCAATCGGCCCGCGTGCCAGGCCAGTGTGGGCCACCGCCCGCAGCGTCCCGTGATGACCACGGCGGTGGCGGGCAACGGGTGATGCAACAACGCCATGAGGACCTCCACGCCGGCCTCGGGAGCAATGGGCGTGATGCCCTTTTGGCGCAAGGCTTCGAGGCGTCCCAGTCGTGCCCCCATTCCGACGCCCGACCAGACGGACCATTCCGCGGCCAGACAGCGACAATGTGGATGCGCCGCCTGGTACTCCTCGGTGAGTTGGGTCAACCACTCGTTGGGCACCGCGTAGTCCGCTTCGCCGGCCAAGCCACCCCGGCCGATGATCGATCCAAAGGTCACGAACAACCGGAGCCGGCTTTCATCGAGGGCGCGGAGCACGTGTCGGACGCCGTCCACTTTGGGAGCGAGGGTCTGGCGAAAGGAGATTTCGTCCAGATGCTCGATGAGTTGAGGGACGTTGGCGCCGGCCGCGTGCACGAAGGCGGTGACCGGGCCCAATTCCGCCTGCACCCGGCGAAGTGCGGATAGAATGGCTTCGGCGTCGGTGACATCAGCGGCCACATAGTGAACCCGCACCTGGGCGGCCTGGAAGCGGGCGAGGTTGGCTTCCAGTACGGCATCGCTTCCCCGGGGCGAGCGTCCGAGGAGCACGAGCCGGGCGCCGGACTGGCGGCCCAGCGCGAGGGCGCATTCGGCGGCGATGCCTTTGCCGCCACCCGTCACGAGCAGGAGATCGCTGGCGTTCAGTGGCAACTGTCCGGGCGTAGGATCGAGAAACAGGGGCTTCAAACGCAACTCCTGTCGCCCGCCCGATTCCAGGTAGCGGACGTCGCGGTGCCCTTGCAGGTGCCCCGCTTCTTCCCGGATCCAATCCACGGCCTGCGGATGTTGCCGGGGGACTTCGATGACCAGTGTGGCTACGTATGGCGCTTCCAGGTGCAGCGTGCGGGCAAAGCTGCCGGCCCGCACACCGTCCTGCACCAGGATGAACTTGCCCTCGCCTCCAGCGAGCGCCGCCTTTGCCCCAGGCAGCAGCCGGGAAATCAGTTCCGCGTCGCTCGCCGGAGAAAGACAAACGACCACTCCGCGCCCGGGCGCCGAAGCAAACGCGTGGATAAGCGGGCCCGTCCAGGGATGGGCGGGCGATCCAAAAATCTGCCAGCCCTGGTGGGTTGGCGTGGACGACGGAGCGGCGGCGGCGGCCAGCGTTGTGGCGGGTGCGGACGCCGGCGGCGGCGTGTCGATCCATTCGCTCGAAAAGGGTCGCACCCACGAATCAACGCCGGTGGGCACCAGTTCTGCCGGCGCGGCGGGTGTGTCCGGATTCGGTCCCAATGCTTCCAAGGCTTCGGCCGCGCGTCCCACCGTGGCCGTCGCAAAATCGGTGAGCCCGAGGAGCGGAGGCAGGCCCAGTCGCTTCGCCGCTTCCGCCATGATCTGGCCGACCGAAATGGAGTTCAGATGAAGGTCGCTCAGCAACCGGCTGTCGCGCCGGACCGACGTCACCGGCAGTTCCGTGCGCTTCGCCACGAGCTCCCGGATCAGATCCAGCGGCGCCGCCGTCGTGACGACCGGCGCGATTTCCGCCGTGGATGCCGGATTTTCCAGTTCCCCGGATGGAATAACCGGAGCGATTCCGGCCTCGAAAGCTGCCGCATCCGGCGCGGGCACGGGCGCCAGTTCACACGGGTTGACGAAGAAGCGGGATTTTCCCAAGCCGTCGGCATCGCGATCAGCATCGAGCGAAAACGGGCGGGTAATCCGGTCGGTAAACAGATTGGCCACCCGGACCGGTGCACCGAGGGCAAAGGCAGCGCCCACCGTGTGCCACAAACCGCGCAGCGACTCGCTGCCGGTATCCACGGCCACGACCGGAGTCTTCACTGAATCACGCACCAGACCGTACAGCACCTCGCCGGGACCGACTTCGATCCAGAGGTCCACCTCTGGATCCGCCACCTGAAGGGCATCGGAAAAGCGGACGGGCGAGGTCACCTGGCGGCCCAGGAGTTCGCGCAGGTCCGCGTCCGGATCCAACCAGGTGCCAAGGACCGTCGATGCCATCCGACGCCTGGGTGGAGTCATCGTTTCGCGGGCGAGTTGGGCGGCGAGTGCGGGGACGGCGGCGGCGACGTGGCGGGTGTGGAAGGCGTGTGAGACGGGCAGTTGGGTGGCACGCCAACCGGCCGACTGGGCCTGGGCCACGGTCGCGGCGACGGCGGCGGCGTCACCGGCCACCACCGTCTGCCGCGGTGAATTGTAGCCCACGATGTTCACGCCGATTCCCGCGAGCCGGGACGCCACGGCGGGGGCCGGCGCGGCGATCGCTGCCATGGCACCGGTCGCGTGCCCCAGTTCGTTCATGGCCCGACCCCGTTCACGAACCACCCGGAGCAGGGTGGCCTCGTCGAACGCTCCGGCCCAATGCAGCGCGCCGATTTCTCCCAGGCTGTGGCCGACAGCGACGCTGGCGCACAGGCCAAATCCGTGCAGCAGGGTCCATCCGGAAGCCGAGGCCACGGCGATCGCTGGTTGGGCCACGGCCGTGGCTGAGCCAGCTTCAGCCGCCGGGAGATCCGCATGGGCGTAGAGTGTGCGGATATCGGGAAATCGGCGGCGAAAGATTCCGCCGGATAGATGGGTCGGTGAACCCTGGCCGGGGAAAAGAAATCCCAGTCGCGGTGCCGTGGTTCCGAGGCCCAGGAAGACGCCGGAATCCAGGTCGAGTATGGCCGTCGTCCCGTCCAGCAACCCGTCGCGCAGAACGGTTAATTGCGCCGCCAATTGTGTCGGGCTGGAGGCCACCACCGCCGCCCGGGCGCGGCTGGAAGGG
>JAYTHD010000162.1:0-10509 GCA_043732975.1 Verrucomicrobiota bacterium | reverse complement strand
CCGTAGGTGGCGTGACCACCCAGCCCATCGAGCAACTCGCCGTTCTTCATCGCCCGTTTGGCGCGGGCAAACACATTGGTGCGCAGACCGTGGACGGGTGCCATAAACGAGATCCCGGCGAGTGCCTCAAAGACGCAGCGCATGGCCTCGACGTGACAGAGGTGCATCGGCCGCACCAGCGTGTAGAACGGACCTTCGCCCAACTTGTAATACTTGAGCATCTGCTGCTGGTAAGGGTGATCACAATGGGCCACGACAAACACACCGCCGTCGGGCTCGGCCCCAAGCACATAGTCCACCGCGGGTGCGCCCCGGGCCCGCAGCGCCGCGAGGTCAAACAGTTGTGGCACTTCCCGTACATGCCGCGCCCGCGGGCCTTGCATGCCGACGACATCCGTCCGTCCGCCACAGGCATTGGCCATGAGCGCCGCCTCGATGTTGAGCTTGGTACCGTCGGTGAAGGCGGCGCACATGCGCGGATCCAGATTCCGCTTGTCGGCTTCCGATTGGATCTTCACCGGGTTCGCATAGCGATCCAGGAAGCCCTTGATGTTACCCAGAAGCACAGGTTCCATGCCCCAGAGGATTGCCTCATCCATCAGGCGTTTGACCACGCCCGGCTGGTCGCCGTCGCAACTGGTATAAATCAAACCCGCGCGGCGGGCACCGGCCAACAGCAGCGGCCCAAACAGGAGGTCGGCCTCGGCGTTCATCATCACGAGATGCAATCCTTCGGCCTGCGCCTTTTGGCAGAACGACAGCGCCTCGCGAATCGTGTTGGTGGACTCGATCAGCACCCGGGCGTCGGGCGCCTGGACGGCCAACTCGCCATCGTCCGTCAGTGCCAGGACTTGTCGCTCCACGGCAGACGCCAACTGGGCGCGAGAGGAAACGATTTCGAAAGGTATCCCCAGGGACCGGATAAAGGCGGCCGCCCGATCGATCTTCAATTCCGCAACCGCGACGCAACGCAATCCCGGCGTGATGGAAAGCTGGTAGAGCAGCCCCTGACCCATGGCTCCGAGACCCGTGAGCACCACCCCTGCCACGCCTTGAGGACGGAGAGCCTGGAGCGCAGCGAGCGGGTGGACGCCGGCGGCCGAAGATTCCGCCGGGGAATGGGGATTCATCGCACCGCGCAAATTGAGCATCGCCTTCGCGGATTGGATCATCCGCCCGCAGCTTGGTCAGTCAGGCTCGATCCGGCAAGGGGATTGGCCGGGGCGACACGAAAGGCCTGGCAGATAGACCGGCACCCAATCAGATCGCCAACTCGCGAGGACTCTCGTTCGACCTTGCTGGCTGGCCATCGGCCACAAAACTGGTGGGCCGAGCGTCTCGCGAGGCAGCCGCGTTGGGGCGTGACTTCGTCGCCGGGCAGAGCTCGTCGGAGACTCGCTCCACCTTGCGTGCTTGCCTTCGGCCACACGATCCGCGGACTGCGTCACCGTCGCTCCAAGACGCTGACGCACATTCGATGGCACCCCGGGATGCCGCCAAGTGGCTTGCCTGTGCAATCTCTCCTCCGACGCCCGTACTGGATTCGTTGCGTGCGAGGCAGCCTCGCCGAACGTGCGAGCATTGCTCATGCCGGATAAAACTGAAGATCCCCTGCTCATCGCACTGAAATCGCGCGATGCCGCGTCCCTGGCAGATCTCCTCGCGGCCGGCAGAAGTTGGGACGAGCGGTTCCGCTTTGATCGCACACCGCTTCACCTGGCCGCGGCAAGCGGTGCGGAGGAATGCGCCCGATTGCTGGTCGCTCGCGGGGCAAATCTCGAGGCGCTGGATGAAGCCGGGGAGAGCCCGCTCATTCACGCCTTGAGCGCCGGACAGGTCGAGACCGCCGCGGCACTGATCGAACTCGGTGCACGTCTCGCGTATGGCTTCACTCCGACGGACTCACCAGACATTCGCGAAAAGCATCGACAACTCTTCGAAGATATTTCCGCGGCGTCCCGCGTGGCCTATCCGGAGATCTATCGCATCTTGGACGACCCATCGGTGGATATCGACTGGGATGCCATTGATGCGTCGACGACGGATTTCTACGTGGGCGTGGTCATGGCGCCGCGAGAGATTCACGCCGTCCACCACTGCACGAATCTGGAAGCGTTGCAGTTACTTTTCAGGCAGCCAGGCATCACGTTCGACCTCCACGACGGCGCCGGGTATTGGCCCCTGAAATCATTCGCGGAGAGTGGCGACGACGCGGTGCTCGCTTGGTTGCTCGACCACGGAGCAACTCCCGATTTTACCTCCACCGGCGAGACGGCGCTGCATGCGGCTGTCCGGGGTAATCATCGGGAGTGCGTACGGCGACTCCTCGCCGCCGGGGCCAATCCGAACCAGCAGGATGTGGACGGCCAGACGCCGATGTTCGGCGCGACCAGTGAGGCGATGCTCGCGCTGTTGCTTGCACACGGGGCGGACCCGAACATCCGGGATCAGGCCAGCTTCACGCACGCGGATTGGGTCGAGCGACGCCAACGACCGATCCCTTGACCGCGGTTTTGGACTGCGGAAGTCCTCTACCGCTTTCACACCCGGACCCGCGACCCGTGTCAATGCCCGAGCTCAAAAGCGGACAAGCATGGCGATTCTCTGTCTGCCGTGTCTTCCATCGAGACAACGCGCAGATACGCCCCCTACACCGCTCCGCCCGGAGCCCCGAATGCGGCTCAAAATGCTTTTGATCCGCGTCTCTGCGCGTTCGCGCGCGGTTCCACTCCCCTCACTCAAACCCACCAGCGCGGGTGGAGACTTATTCTTTCATCGGGGCCGTCGACGCGCCGGGCGGGCCGGATCCGGCATCACGGTGACCATCGCCGCCGCGGAATCCGAAGTCTGACCGGACGCGGTCAGCGCACGGGCGCGCAGACGATAGCTGCCCGGCGGAAAGTCCTTCAGTTGAAATCGAAAGCGACCATCCGCGGCCGCCCGCATCCGCGACAATTCATGCCAGACCAGATCGGCCTCCGCATATTCCAGACGCACCTCCGCCCCAGGCTCCGCCCGTCCTTCCGCCTCGGTGAGCCGGCTTTGAAAGTACCCTCTCCCATGCTGCGGCGAGTTCAGGAAAGTCGGGGTGGGCGGCGGTAGCGTGGGACCGGGCGGGACCACGGTCGAAGGCCCCCGCGGCGCGAGCGGATTCATCCGCGCCGCGACTCCTTTGTGCGCCGCGGTGGCCGGCTTCGGCAGCCACCAGACGGCTGCCAGCACCAACACCAGGAACAGCGGCAAAAGCAAATACCACGGATCATACCAATCGATCCAATAGCGGGGGCGTCCCTTTTCGAACATGGCCTAGTTCTCCTCTCCACCGAGGCGTTGGCGCGCCTGCTGGATCCACAACGCATAATCCGCGCCGTGAAATTTCGCCGCCGGGCAGATTTCCTCGAGCAACTCCGGCGAGGCTGCCGCCAGGCTCGCATAAGTGCAGATGCCCGCCTCGTAGAGCCGTTTTTCCACCGCGGACCCAATCCCGGACAACGGCTCCAGATCATCCGGCGGTTCGCCCGTCCACTTGCGTCCCACACTCCGGGTCTCGTGGGCCAACCGGGCCGCATCCGCACGGGTGCCCGAAAAATCAAACTGCTCCCGATGTTGCTCGCCCAGTTCCAGGACTTCGGTCAAGGTTCGATTCGACAACTGCGAGAGCTCCCAGTAGCTGCCCACCCCGGCACCATACAAGCGCTGTTCAAAAACCGGGCCGATACCTTTCACTTCACTGAGGTGTTGCGGACATTTGGTGGAGTACTCCGTTACAGCCTCCTCCGCATCCGGACCGTCGGCGGGTTTCAACGCGCCGCCGTGAGACTCCGCCGCCACCACCGCGGGCAGCGTCGGGGGTGCGGGGAAAAGTTCCACGTCCGGATTCCGACTCTTCTTCTTCCGTGGCGAAGCGGCCGGCTGGGGATGGGCCGCCTTCCATCCCGCCAATTCGGCGGCCAGGGCATTTCGCTCGCGGGTCAACTCCTCGATTTCCGACAGCAGCGGCGCAGCGGCGGCGGGGGTTGAAACCGACGACGCGGAAAGCTCACTCCCGTTTTGGTCGGCCGGAAGAGTCTGCTCAAGTTCCGTATATTTTCGGCGCTGCTCAACAAGTTCCGCCTCGAGCCGCGCATGGGAACTGGAGACCGCCAACAACTCAGCCTCGATGTCCTGAATGCGATGAATGAAGGCTGGATCCGGTCCACTGATGGCCACGCCGGATTTCGGTCGCTCCGCTTTGGTCGCCGCCAACCCGGCCTGCAGCTCGCGAATTTCCTGCGCGGTCGCGTCGGCCAGTTGTCGCAACTCCGTGGCCTGTTTCTCCCAGTGCGCCACCTCCCCCTCCCGCGTCTTGATCAGGGCTTCGGCCGCCAATCGCGCCTTGTTCGCCCCTTCCAACTGGTTGCGAACCATGCGAAGATCCACCTCGCGTCCATCGCCTTTCTGGATCAGTTCCTCCAGTTTCCGACTCAGGGCCTCCACCTGGGTCCGTTCCGATGCCAATTCGCGATCCGCCACCCCCAGCGAGGTCGCCACCGACTGACGTTCAGCCTCCAAGGCGGCGAAACGACTCTGGCAATCGGCGATCTGAGCGTCCCGACTGCTTACCGCCGCCTCCAGTGCCGACACCACGGATTGCTGGGCGGCCAGCACCGCCTGCAGTTCCACGACGCGTGCCGCCGCGGCCTCGAATTCGGTCTGGAGCATGGCGCTGTGACCCCGCAGTCCGGCCGCTGCGTCCGCCGCCGTCGCCACGAGGGCGGAAGCTTCCGTCAGACGGAGACGCAAGGACTCAGCCACGTCGGCCTGATCGCGGTTTTCCCGCTGCAGTGTGGCCCCTTGGGCAACGGCATCGGACAGTTCCCGCTCCCGACCGGCCGCCCGTTCGCTGAGTTCGGCTTCGCGCTGCCGGCTCGTCCCCAGTTCCCCTTCGATGTTCAGCACATGGGCCCGCAGTGAAACCAGATTGGAACTCTGCTTGGCAAGATTCGCCTCCGCGAGGGACTTGGCTTTGGACGTGGCCTCCAGCTCGGTCAACCGGTTTTTCAAGTCGGTCAACGCCTGGGAATGCTCATGTTTGAGCGTCGTGTATTCGGCTTCGCGCTGGCTCAGCTTTTGTTCGTTTTCATGGTAGGCATGGCGCAGAAAAAAGACGTCCATGACCCATTTGAAAGTCATGCCGCCAAGAAAACATGCGAGGAGGATAAGCCAGTAATTCATACGCTTTCGCCGCGCCGGGCTGCAAAGTCACCGGTGTGTGAAGGATATACTCCGGATTGACGCCACGGGAACGAAAAGAATGCCAATCCTCGCGATTCCGCCGGTCCCACGGCCAATGAGCCGGTTGGACCAGCCTTGGAGCGCTTGCGGTCGACGTGAAAAAGGCCGCTCCGGATATCCGAAGCGGCCTCCTAAAAGAAATCCCGACCGGCTTAAGCCAACAGGGGATTCTCTTCCGCCGGAGCGGAATCGGCTGTGATATCCATGGTTGTCGGCTCTTCGGTCGGCATTTCCACCAGCATCTTGACGCGGATGTCGCGGTGATTCGAGAAACCCGTGCCGGCTGGAATGATGTGTCCCATGATGACGTTTTCCTTGAAACCACGGAGGTGGTCGACCTTGCCCATGGTTGCGGCTTCGGTCAGTACGCGCGTGGTATCCTGGAACGAGGCGGCGCTCAGGAAGGATTCTGTCTCCAGCGAGGCCTTGGTGATACCCAACAGGACGGGCGCGGCTTCCGCAGGCTTGCCACCCATCTTCTCCACCCGGTCGTTCTCGTCCTGGAAGGTCGACTTGTCGATCTGCTCGCCCCAGAGGAACAGCGAATCGCCCGGCTCCGTGATGCGCACCTTGCGCAGCATCTGGCGGATGATGATTTCAACGTGCTTGTCGTTGATGGTCACACCCTGCAGACGGTAGACCTCCTGAATCTCATTGACCAGGTGCTCCTGCAATTCCTGGACACCGCAGATGTCCAGAATCTCATGCGGAACCATCGGTCCATCCGTCAATTGCTGGCCCTTCTTCACGAAGTCGCCCTTGTAGACGATCAGATGCTTGCCGATCGGAATGAGATGTTCCTCTTCCACGGCCGTCTGCTGATCCTTCACCACCAGGCAGCGTTTGCCGCGGATGCTGGATCCGAAATCGACGATGCCATCAATCTTGGCGATTTCCGCGGCGTCCTTGGGACGGCGGGCCTCGAACAATTCAGCCACGCGGGGAAGACCGCCGGTGATGTCCTTCGTCTTGGACGCCTTCCGCGGGGTCTTGGCCAGCAACACACCGGCGCTGACTTCATCACCCTCATTGACCGCCAAATGCGCCCCGGCCGGAATGGAATACTGTGCCAGCGCTTCGCCCCGCTTGTTCTCAATGAGAACCGTGGGATGCAGATCCTCCTTGTGCTCGATGACCACCATGTCTTCGGAGCCGGTTTGTTGATCGACTTCCTGCTTCATGGTCACGCCCTCGATGATGTCGAGGAACTTCACGCGACCACCCTTTTCGGTGATGACCGGGATGTTGTACGCGTCCCACTGGACGAAAACATCGCCCTTCTTCACTGTGCCGCCGTCCGGCACCGAGATGATGGAGCCGACCACAATGTTGTGGTTTTCCAACTCCTTGCCTTCCGGCGAAGAAATGGTCACGGAACCGTTCTTGTTCAGAACGATGGAATTACCGTCGCCCAGATCCACGAAACGGAGGTCGTTGAAGCGCAGGACACCCTCGTTCTTGGCCTTGATTTCGGGCTGCTTGAACTGACCGAACGCCACACCACCGGAGTGGAAGGTACGCATGGTCAACTGCGTTCCGGGCTCACCGATGGACTGTGCGGCCACGATGCCGACCGCCTCACCGAGACGTACCAGGACGCCCGTGGCGAGACTGCGACCGTAGCATTTCGCACAAATGCCACTCTTGGCCTCGCAGGTGAGTGCGGACCGGATCCGGATCCGGTCGATGCCGGCACGTTCGATGACCTTCGATTTCACTTCGTCGAACTCTTCGCCGGAGCCGACCAGTTTGTGCTTCAGATCGCCGGGATCAAAAACGTCCTCCGAGGAGTAGCGTCCAAAGATGCGCTCGCCGATCTTGAGGACGGCTTCTTCACCTTCGTAAATCGCCGACACCAGAATGCCGCCGGTGGTCATGCAGTCATCCTCGCGGATGATGACGTCCTGGGCGGCATCGACCAACTTGCGGGTCATGTAGCCGGAATCCGCGGTCTTGAGCGCCGTATCCGCGAGACCCTTGCGGGCGCCGTGCGTTGAGATGAAGTATTCCAACACCGTCAACCCCTCGCGGAAGTTCGAGAGAATGGGTTTTTCGATGATCTCACCGCTCGGCTTGGCCATCAGACCGCGCAAACCCGCCAACTGACGGACCTGGGCCTTGTTACCACGGGCACCGGAATCGACCATCAGGAAAACCGGATTATATTCCTTCTTTCCCTGGTTATATTCCAGTGTCTTCATGATCCCCGCGCCGATCTGGTCGGTGCAATGGGTCCAGATATCGACCACCTTGTTGTACCGCTCAGCGTTGGTGATGACACCTTTCTTATGCTGCTTCTCGACCTCGCCGATCTGATCCAGAGCGGTCTTGATTTCCTTCTGCTTCTCCGCCGGGATGATCATGTCATCTATACCGATGGAAACACCGGCGCGGGTCGCCTCCTGGAAGCCGATTTCCTTCAACTTGTCCAGCATCACCACGGTCCGTTCATGGCCGCAATGCTTGTAGCAATTGAAGATCAGGTCACCCAGCTTGCCCTTGCTGACCACGAGGTTGGGGAACCCCAGATCACCCGGCCAGATCTCCGAGAAGATGACCCGGCCAACGGTGGTCTCGATCACCTTGGAATTCGCGTCGCCATAGGGAGTCTTTTTGCCGAAATCAGGATTTGCCAGCAGCACCCGGTCGTGGGTGCGAATGGCACCATCGGCGTGGGCGAAGAGCACCTCGCTCTTGGAACCTAATAGAATCAGCCGGTCGGTGGGCTTCCGCGCCTTCCGTGGCTCCGCCGTCAAATAGTAGCAGCCCAGGGTAATATCCTGGGTCGGCGTCATGATGGGCTTGCCGCTGGACGGACTGAAGATGTTCAGCGGGGCCATCATCAGGAGGCGCGCCTCCATCTGGGCTTCCACCGAGAGCGGCACATGCACGGCCATCTGGTCACCGTCGAAGTCCGCGTTGTACGCCGTACAAACCAGCGGATGAATCCGGATTGCCTCGCCCTCAATGAGGACCGGCTCGAAAGCCTGGACGGAAAGGCGATGCAGCGTCGGCGCCCGGTTGAGCAATACCGGATGGCCACGGGTCACCTCTTCGAGAATATCCCACACCTCGGCCGACTGCCGCTCGATCATCTTCTTCGCGGACCGGACGGTATGAACGTAGCCACGCTCCTTGAGTTTGCGAATGATGAACGGCTCGAACAGAACCAGCGCCATCTTCTTCGGCAACCCGCACTGATTCAACTTGAGGTCGGGCCCGATGACGATGACCGAGCGGCCCGAGTAGTCGACGCGTTTGCCGAGCAGATTTTGGCGGAACCGACCGGACTTGCCCTTGAGCATGTCCGAGAGGGATTTCAGCGCCCGATTGCCGGCCCCGGTCACGGCCCGGCCGTGGCGGCCGTTGTCAAACAGCGCATCGACCGCCTCCTGAAGCATCCGCTTTTCATTGCGAATGATCACCTCCGGCGTCTTGAGCTGCAGCAGGTTCTTCAGCCGGTTATTCCGGTTGATGACCCGCCGATAGAGATCGTTGAGATCGGAGGTGGCGAACCGGCCACCCTCCAGGGGAACGAGCGGACGAAGATCCGGTGGAATCACCGGCAACACCGTCAGGATCATCCATTCCGGGCGGCTCTTCGACTTGGAGAAGCCCTGGAACAATTTGATCCGCTTGGCGATCTTTTTCCGATTCTGCTTGGATTTCGTCTCGGTCATGGCGACCTGGAGCTCCTCGATGGTTCTCTCCAGGTTGACCAGGGCCAGGGCCTCGCGGACCGCCTCGGCGCCCATCTTGGCGACGAATGAATCGTTGCCATAGGTCTGCCGGGCCTCGCGAAATTCGTGTTCCGTGAGCAATTGCAGGGGCTTGAGCGAGGTGGAGCCCGCATCAATCACCATGTAATCCTCGTAATAGATCACCCGCTCCAGGTTCCGCGCCGTGAGGTCCAGCATCAGACCGATCCGCGACGGCATGCACTTGAAGAACCAGATATGGGAAACGGGGACCGACAACTCGATGTGCCCCATGCGTTCCCGGCGGACACGCGCGAGGGTCACCTCCACGCCGCAGCGATCACAAACCACCCCACGGTGTTTGAT
Source organism: Verrucomicrobiota bacterium (assembly GCA_043732975.1). Classification (GTDB taxonomy): domain Bacteria; phylum Verrucomicrobiota; class Verrucomicrobiia; order Limisphaerales; family UBA9464; genus CANIZL01. Next base: position 1,171 of record JAYTHD010000162.1, on the reverse strand, counting down.
CCGCTTGTACTTGCCGCAAGAGCACTCCCAATCCTTGACCGGACCGAAAATGCGCTCGCAAAAAAGCCCGCCCTTTTCGGGTTTGAAAGTACGATAGTTGATCGTCTCGGGATTCTTGACCTCACCCTTGGACCAGGATCGGATGTTTTCCGGCGAGGCGACGGTGATCGCCACATGGTCTACCAGGTTGACCTTGTCCAGGCCCAACATTTCACGGGCAGCGTTCTGGGAAGTCAGCATAACTCGTTATACAAAAGCAGAGATTTTGTTAAAGGGTGGATATCAGGCGAAGGCGGCCAAAGGATTGACCACTTGTTGGGGTGCGTCCGCTGGATTGCTATAACCGACGCGAACGTCGAGCCCCAGCGACTGCATTTCTTTCACCAAGACGTTGAAGGACTCGGGAATGCCCGCCTCCAGTGAATTGTCACCTTTGACAATGCTCTCGTAGATGCGCGTCCGGCCCTGGACGTCGTCGGACTTCACGGTCAACAACTCCTGCAACATGTAGGCGGCGCCGTAGGCTTCCATCGCCCACACTTCCATTTCGCCGAAGCGCTGGCCGCCATACTGCGCCTTGCCGCCCAACGGTTGTTGGGTGACCAGCGAGTACGGCCCCACCGCACGGGCGTGGATCTTGTCGGCGACCAAATGGCCCAGCTTCAGCATGTAGATGTAGCCGACCACCACTTCCTGATCGAACGGCTCGCCACTGCGTCCATCGAACAGAGTGGCCTTGCCGTTTTCATTCACCAACTGCGCCTCCTCCTTTTTCTTATGGCCCTCCACGACCTGCTTGAGGTAACCCCGCACATCCTTCTCCTTGATGCCGTCAAATACCGGGGTGGCAATCCGGATGCCCAACGCCCGGCAGGCCCAGCCCAGGTGGGTCTCGAGCAACTGACCGACATTCATACGTGAAGGCACCCCCAACGGATTCAACACGATTTCCACCGGTGTTCCGTCGGCCAGAAAGGGCATGTCCGCCTCGGCCACAATCCGGGCAACGACGCCCTTGTTGCCGTGGCGACCGGCCATCTTGTCACCGACCGACAGCTTGCGCTTGCTTGCGATATAAACTTTGACCTGCTTGATGATGCCAGGATCGATGTCATCGCCACTTTCCACCCGGTCCATGGCGCGCTCACGTTCCAGCTCCAGCTCGGCAAAC
>JAYTHD010000161.1:0-5683 GCA_043732975.1 Verrucomicrobiota bacterium | reverse complement strand
GGCCCGGCCGGCGGCCTCGGCGGCCGCGGGCGATTCCTCGACCCCGCCGGCGAAACTGACACCCATCGCGCTCGCCAACCTCACGACGGCCCCGGTACCGAGCTTGAATCCAGCTGTGGATGGCAAACCCGAATCCGCCTGGGCGGTGAGTGTCACCAATGAAGTCTCACGCATCGGTGTGTTTTTGCTCCCCGTACTGCCGACGGATGCCCGCTCCGAAAGGGGTGAGGTGGATTGGGAAATCGACCTGGATACTGCCGAAGCTCACGGCGCCTGGCGGTTGCGATTGCGCGCCACCGAAACCGATCCGGCGCTGCTGATACCACCGGAGGTCGCAACCGTCCTCGCCCAACCCGCCGCCCAACGGACCGCGGACGCTACCCGGCAACTGGAAGACTTCCGCAAATCCCGCGCGCCGGGGCACGATGCCTTGCGGGAACGCGTGGCCAGCCTGAACCGCAAGTTGGATGAATTGGACATCTCCATTCCGATTACCCTCGTGATGTCGGAAATGGAAACTCCGCGGCCCACCCATGTCCTCGTCCGCGGCTCGTATCAGCAGCCGGGTGCGATCGTAACCGCCGCCACTCCCGCCAGCCTGCTGCCCTTCGCCGCCGGGTGGCCCCGCAACCGGCTGGGACTCGCACGCTGGCTCGTGGATCCGGCGAACCCGCTCACGGCGCGGGTCATGGTCAACCGGCTCTGGCAATCCCTGTTTGGCATCGGCTTGGTGCGAACCGCCGAGGACTTCGGTATTCAAGGCGAACCGCCCAGCCATCCCGAATTGCTCGACTGGCTGGCCACGGAATTCATCCGGACCGGCTGGGATGTGAAGGCGATGATAAAGTTGCTGGTCGCAAGCGCCACCTACCGGCAGGACGCCCGGGTCCGCCCGGAAATGGCGATCGCCGATCCCGAAAACCGCTGGCTGGCCCACGCCCCCCGCTACCGGCTCGCCGTCGAGGCCATCCGCGATCAGGCGCTCGCGGTCAGCGGCCTGCTGGTGGAAACTTCCGGCGGCCCCTCCGTGCGACCGTATCATCCGCCCGGACTCTACGAGCAGGTCGTGGCGGGATCGTCGGCCAACACCTATGTGGTTGGAACCGGCACCGAATTATATCGTCGCACCTTATATACCTATTGGAAGCGGTCGGTGCCCAATCCGGCCCTGCTGCTTTTCGACATGCCGTTTCGCGAAACCTGCACCGTCCGGCGGACCCGCACGACCACGCCGCTGCAAGCCCTGAATCTGATGAACGATCCCACCTACGTCGAAGCGGCCCGGGCGTTGGCGGAACGGATGATGCGTCGGGAAACCGGACTGGACGCACGGCTCCGCACCGGCTTCCGGCTCGCTCTGTGTCGCGAGCCGCGAGCCTCCGAAATGGCGATCCTGCGTGCGGGCTGGCAACGCGCCGCGGCGGCGTTTCGCAAGGACCCGACGGGGGCCGCCGGGCTCATCACCATCGGGGCGTCCCGACCGGATGCGGCGCTGGATCCGGCCGAACTCGCCGCCTTTACCACCACCGCAAGCACACTGCTCAACCTCGACGAAACCATTTCGAAGCAATAGTTACATGAGCGCATTTTCCAGGGATTTAGAGTGGGAAGCCGCACCAACCACGCGGCGCCAATTCCTGGGCCGATCCACCAGTGGCGTCGGCCTCGCGGCGCTGGCCACGCTGCTCGGACCGGGAGCGCTGGGTCGAGCTGCGGAATCGACTCCGGTCCATCCGCCACACCAGCGACCGCGCGCCCGACGGGTCATCTACCTCACGCAGGCGGGAGCGCCGTCACAGCTCGATCTATTTGATCACAAACCCAACCTGAAATCCCGTTTCAAGGAATCATTGCCCGATTCCGTGCGCGGCGGCCAGAGGTTGACCGGCATGACGTCCGGCCAGAAGACGCTGCCCATAGCGCCCTCGCTGTTCGACTTCCGCCCCCACGGTCAATGCGGCACTCATTTGAGCGAGGTGTTACCCTTCACGGCGCAGGTGGCGGATCAATTGTGCGTCATCCGCTCCCTGCACACCGAAGCCATCAATCACGATCCCGCCATGACGTTTCTGCAGACCGGTCATCAGGTGCCCGGCCGGCCGTCGCTGGGCGCCTGGCTCTCGTACGGACTTGGCTCGGAAAACGAAAATCTCCCGACATTTGTTGTCATGATTTCGCGTCCAAGCGGTCCCACCAACGCCCAGCCATTGCACGAGCGGATGTGGGGCTCGGGCTTTCTCCCGTCGCGCCATCAGGGCGTGCGCTTCAGTCCGGGGAAAGACCCGGTGCTGTTTCTCTCCAACCCGCCGGGCATCGATGCCGAACGGCGCCGCGGCATGCTCGATGATCTGGGCGACCTGAACCGGCTGCAGTTCGACGACACCCACGACCCGGAAATCCAGACGCGCATCGCCCAGTATGAACTGGCGTTTCGCATGCAGTCTTCGGTGCCGGAGCTCACGGACCTCACCCGCGAGCCCCAGTCCACCTTTGACCGTTACGGCCCGGAATCCTCCAAGCCCGGAACCTATGCGGCGAACTGCATCCTCGCGCGCCGGCTGGCCGAACGCGGGGTGCGCTTTATTCAGCTTTATCACCGGGGCTGGGATCAGCACGATAATCTGCCCAGCGGCATCCGGCATCAATGTCACGACACCGATCAACCCTCCGCCGCCCTGATCACGGATCTCCAGGAACGCGGTTTGCTGGAGGACACGCTGGTCATCTGGGGCGGGGAATTTGGTCGGACGGTGTTCAGCCAGGGTACGCTGACGGAAACCAATTTCGGCCGCGACCACCATCCCCGCTGTTATTCCATCTGGATGGCGGGCGGAGGAATCCGACCGGGCATGGTCCACGGGCAGACGGATGATTACTCGTACAACATCGTCCGCGATCCCGTGCATTTGCATGATCTCAATGCGACCATTCTGCACTGTCTTGGACTAAATCACGAACACCTGACCTTTCGCCACCAGGGCCGCGATTATCGGCTGACCGACATCCATGGAGATGTGGTCCGTCCCATCCTCGCGTAGGGGGCTTCCGTTCGCTCACCGGCGGTCGGCCGGGGGATTCCACCCGACTTCGCTCGACGTCAAGTCCGCCTTGCCTTCCGACCGAAAAGCTGGCACGCGTAGGGGATGATCAAGGTTTCCCCGCGGACTGCCGGAATGTTTTCGCTGCTGGCCCTGGGCCTTTGCGCCCTCACGGCGAGCGTCCGTGCCCAGGGAAATCCCGATCCTCAAATCAAGGACACTCCGGTGGCGGGCGCGGTGCATCTCTTTGAAGGATCCGGTGGCAACATCGGGGTCTCGGTGGGCCCGGATGGCCTCCTGATCGTGGACGATCAATTCGCCAACATGGCCGAGAAGATCGAGCGGGCGCTGGCTCAATTAAGCACCAATCGCCTCGCCTACGTGCTCAACAGCCACTGGCATGGCGATCACACCGGCGGCAATGCGCACTTCGGTGCGAAGGCCGTGGTGGTCGCCCACGCCAACGTCCGAAAACGTCTGCTGGCGGCCCCGAACACGGAGGCGTCGGCATTGCCCGTCATCACCCATCAAAATGGCCTTTCCCTTTATTTCAATGGCGAGGAGATCCGGGTCGTGGCTTTCGGCCCGGGCCATACCGATGGGGATGCCGCGATTTATTTCACGAAGTCGAAGGTCGTCCATATGGGCGACCAATATCTCCACGACCGCTTTCCGCTCATCGATGTTTCCAGTGGCGGTGATGTGCGGGGGTTTGTGAAGAACATCGAGTCCGTGCTGACCTGGATTCCGGAGGAGGCGAAGATCATCCCGGGCCACGGAGCTTTATCGACGGTGGCGGACTTGCGCAACTACCGGGATATGTTGGTGGCCACGACCGAATTTGTGGAAGCCTCCATCAAACAGGGGAAAACTCTGGCGGAAATTCGAGCCGTCGGCGTCCCGGAAAAGTATAAGTCCTGGGGCAGCGGCTTCATCAACGAAGCCCGCTGGCTGGAAGCGTGTTATAACGGGCTCGGCGGCAAATGAGCAGCCCACCACTTCCGGAACCTCCAGCTCGAGGCGAATAGGTCGCGGGGGCCGCCAGGGCCGCGTCGCGAAACGGCGGCAGGAACCGGTCCTGACCGAGGGGATCAACCTTTTCGCAAGCCGCCGCCAAGAGCGGAGCGCAGCGCCAGCGCTCATGATCGTTGAGATCCTCGCAACCCAGCGTCAGGGCGGGGAGGCGTTGGGCCAGCAGTTGGCCGACGGAACGATCCACCCGGCGCTGGTCACGCAGGTCCGGGAAGCAAGCGGCCAGTTGACGCGTCCAGGCCGAAGCCGCGGTCGATCTGGCGCAGCAGCAGGCCACCGCCGTCACTCAAAAAATGACCGCCGGAGAAATCGGCGACGACCTGGCGCGGGCCAGGCTCCTCGACGTGCACCGGTCGGTGTCCTTCAGCGCAGACCGGGAGCGGGTGATGCGTCACAAACTCCAATACAACCACGCCTTTTCCCCACCGTTTGACTGCGCGGCATGCAATATTCGGGTTGGTGATCCGGTCCCGTTTCGGTTTGCCGGGGACGAATCGGAGTCGCCGCGGTCAGGCGAGGACGACCCCAGGGAGCTGGCCGCGCAGCAGTCGGCGGTAGGTCGCCATGGCCAGAAGCGGCCAGGCGTTGCGATACATGTCGTATTTCAGATAGAAGACCTGCGGGAAACCGGTGCCGGTGATCTCATCTTCGGTCCACGAGCCGTCTTCATTCTGATGCTGGATCAGCCACTCGACGCCGCGCTTCAAGGCGGGGTCCTGAAGGTCTCCCATCGCGCACAACCCCATGACGGCCCAGGCGGTCTGGGAGGGCGTCGCCGGGCCGGCGCCTTTGAAAACGGGATCGTCGTAGGTGTTGCAACGCTCGCCCCAGCCCCCGTCGGGCAATTGGACGCTGCGCAACCAGCTGGCTCCGCGCGCCAGCCACGGTTCCTGCATGTCCCAGCCCAGCGCCCGCAGGCCGCGCAAAACCTGCCAGGTGCCATAGATATAGTTCACACCCCAGCGGCCGTACCAGGAGCCGTCCGTTTCCTGTTCATGGCGCAAATATTCGACGCCCCGAACGATCTGCGGATGATTCCGATTCCAACCTTCATAGCCCAGCAATTCCAGAATACGGGCGGTGATATCGGCACATTCCGGATCCAGCATCGCGTTGTGGTCGGCGAAGGGAACCTTCTCCAAAATCGACTTCGTGCAGTCCTTGTCGAAGGCCGCCCAGCCGCCATCCCGGCACTGGAAGGTCATCATCCAGCGGATGGCGCGGTCGCGGCATTCATTGCGCCGGGTGGGATTGTCCGTCGGCGTCTGTCGCAATGCGAGGATCACCATGGCGGTGTCGTCCACGTCCGGATTCCATTTGTTGTTGAACTCAAACACCCAGCCGGAGGCGTCGACAGCCACCGGATTCTTGTGGATCCAATCGCCCCGGAAACGGATTTCGCGGTCCATGATCCAATCCGCCGAGCGCTTGAGTTTGGGATGTTCAGCCGGAACGCCGGATTCGCGCAGACAGATGTGGACGATGGCGGAATCCCAGACCGGTGAAAAACAGGGTTCGATCCGGACGGAATCCGGTTCGAAATGCATGAGTTTCACCAACTCCTGATGGGCCCGCAGCACCTGGGGATGATCATCCGGATAGCCGAGGGCGAT
>JAYTHD010000160.1:0-11342 GCA_043732975.1 Verrucomicrobiota bacterium | reverse complement strand
GGTGACGATGAGGGTGGTCTTCCGCTCGTAAAGTTGGGCGCCAAAGGACGGCTGCACCTTCGGATCGCTCACAAACGCCGCCGGCGACGTCGGCCCCAGGTCCGAGGTGTTGGCGTAGCTGGTGAGCCCCGCCGCGTCCGTCCGCAGGTTCGCCGTCACAAACACCGGCACCGTCCCGGTGCGGAAGGGCTCCAAGTCCGACGCCGTCGTCCCCAGCGTCACCGTCCGGCTCGCCGGCTGTGTCTTCGACACCTCAAAGAGCGTCAGCGGCGTGCTCGGCGCCTGTCCGCCCATCAGCACCACCGGATCCAGATCCGTGATCGACCCCGGCATGGTCGCCCCAAAGTCCACCGTAAAATCACTCCGCACCTGCACCGTGTACGCCCGGTTCGCCAGCTCCGCCACCAGCATCCCGTCGTACTTCAGCTGCGTTGTGATCTCCAACGTGACACACACCAGGTCCGCCGGTATCCCCGCATACGGCTGGATGGTCCACACCTCGTTGATCGTGGGCAGTGCCGCCAGCGGCGACGCCTGAAACAGCGTCGTCTTCGAGAAGGGCTGCACCACCGTCGCCGGGGAAATCCCGTTGCCCAGCACGTTTCCGGCCAGCCCCAGCCCCAGCCCCACTTTCAGCAGGCAACCCAGGCTCTTTCCGTCCGTCTTCGATGTCTTCATTGCGCTTGATTTTTTCATGATCGCGTTCCTTTGTAGTTATTCAGTGTGGCAGCGCGCGATAGAAGCGCATCGTTCCGCCCCGGCTCTCCTCATACACCAACTCGCCAGTGCTCCCCGCCCGGACCACTCCGGCAGAGATCCAACGCCCGGCCAGCAGATCCTCCGTGACCTCGATCTCGTACTCCGCATCCGCAGCTCCCTGGAAGCTCACCCGCACCCGGCCGTCCGCCACCCGCACTCCCTGGCCCACCGCCGCCGCCCGCACCTCCACCGCAAACGGCCCGTAAGTGTTCACCTTCCCGCTCGTCTCCGTCTCCACCAGCTCATACGTCTGGTGCGACGGCACCGGTAGATTCTCATCCAAAACCCGGTACACCCCGCCGGCTTCCCGGTTCAAGGCCGCGATCAACGAACCGTTCACCCGCACCTTCCCACCGCCCGGCGTCAGGCGATACAGGTCAAACCCGGCCGTGTTCTGCTCCGTCACCGTCTCCCATTCCACCGTCACCTTCCCGCCCAACGCCCAGCCCTTCACGTAGGCCAGCGTCACCGCGGTCGGCGGCGGACTCGCAAAACCGAAGTCCACCGTCAGGTTGCTGTTGCTGTCGTTCACGTCCCCCGGGCCCAGATCCGAGCCCCCGGGTTCCCCGCCCAACGTCAGCGTCACCGCCGCACTCCGCACCCCGGTCGCCGCCGGGTTGATGGCGTTGAACCCGTTGTCATCCGAGTCCGTCGGATCCACGTCCGGATCGATCCCGTTGAATGTCCCGGTGGATGTCCCGCTGCTGTACAGGCCGAACAATGGCTGGCCGGTCGCAAAATTGCCCGCCGGCAGATACAGCACATAATCCCCCGCGGGCAGATTATTGAAGCGGTAGTATCCCCCGCTCGCCGTCGTCGTCGTCAACAACACCGGTCCGTTCGGATTCCCACCGGCATCCGCCGCAAAGATCTGCACCGTCACGTTGGCGATCCCGGTCTCCGAGTTGTTCAACAACCCGTCTCCATTCGTATCCGCCCACACCCGGTTGCCCAGGGAGAACGGATTCACGAACCCGAAATCGTACGTCGTCGCCACCTGGCCCCGCAGCGGCGTCGCCGCTTCGCCCGCCGGGTTCCCGGCGTCCACTGGCGTTTCTCCGCCCTGCGCGTGGATCGGGCTCGCCGGTCCAGGCAGCGTCGGCACGCTGATGCTGTAGGTCGCCCCCGTCAGATTTTCATCCAACAGCAGGTTCCCAAACTGGTAGTTGCCACTCGCATCGGTCACCGTCTGAACCACGGTCGTCCCGCCCCCGTTCGGCCAGGTGATCGTCAGCCGCACCGGCACCCCTGGTATTCCGGGCTCCGTCCCGTCCTGGATGCCGTTGTTCGCCACCCCGCCGCCGGCGCCGTTATCGTTCCACACCCGGTCGCCCAGCGCGGCCGGGGTTCCGTAGTAGCCGAAGTCACCCGTGCTGTTCGACACCCCGCCGCCCACGGTCACCGTGTACGGATCGCTCTGGCTGTTGTTGTCGGTTCCGGGCGCCGGTCCCACCGAATGCCACAGCCCGTTCAACACGTTCGCCGCGTCCGTCACGTCCACCTGATACGTGCCGTCCGGCAATCCCGTGAACGTGTAGTTGCCACTCCCGTCCGTCGTGGTCGTGGCCACCACGTTCCCGTTGCCGTCCAACAGCACCACCGTCACCCCGGCGTACCGGCCCGCTTCCGTCAGCAAACCATCGCCATTCGGATCATTCCAGATCGTCCCGGAAATCGTGTTCGGCACCGCTGCATGGTAGCCGAAGTCCTGCGCCAGATTGATCTGCCCGGCGGCCAGCGTCACCACCGACTGGCTGTCGCCCGTGTCCGGGTTTCCGCCAATGTCCGGGTCATCCGTGTTCACCAGGCCCACGCCGCCGCCCGGCAGCGTGCCGGTCAACACCTTCACCGTGTACGTGCCCGCCGGCAGCGCGGGGAAGGAATAGTGACCATTCTCGTCCGTGGTCGTGGCAGCCTGTAGCAAGGTCCCGGCGGCGTTGAACAACTGCACCGTCACTCCCTCGATGCCCGACTCTCCCGCTCCCTGCAGACCGTTGCCGTTCTGGTCGAGGTAGATCGTGTCGCCAATCAGACCCGTCGTCGGCGTCTGCCCCGGTGCCATGTAGCCGAAGTCCTGGGTCAGGTTGTTCCCCGCCAGATCCAGCACTGAACTAATGCCCAGGCCCGTGACAATCCCGGTGGCCGGGTTCGTCCCGTCCGCATCCCCGGTCGCCGTCGTGCCGCCCAGCACGTTCGCCGTGTCCGTCACCCACACCAGGTAATCGTCCGTGCCCGTCCCGTCGATCGTCGAAACGCGCGGGAACAGATACGCACCGGCGGCGTCCGACGTCGTCGCCGCGATCACCACATCACCTGCGTCATACACCCCGTTGCCGTTCGTGTCCCGGATCAACGCCACCGTCACTCCGGCAATCCCGTAGTCGCTGCCGTCAAACACCCCGTTCGCGTTTGCGTCGAAGTACACCAGGTCGCCAATGCTCGCGAAGTTGCCCGTCGGCTGGTAACCGAAGTCCGCGTTCACGTACACGTCGCCCGGCGCCAGCAGGATCGGCGTCGTTGTCTGGTTGTCCGGCGTCGTGTCCGGGTCGCCCGTCAGCGTGTAACCCGCCGGCGGCGTGCCACCGTTCACCATCACCACGTACGCTCCCGGCGACAGTCCAACAAAGATGTAGCTGCCGTCCGCCGCCGTCGTCGTGCCCGTCGTCGTGTCGTCCCCGGTCCCCCGGATACCGTCCGCTCCCAGATTGATCAGGCTCACCGGCACCCCGCCCAACCCGGACTCGCCCGGGTCCTGCACGCCGTCCCCGTCCGCATCCACCCAGATCCGGTCGCCAATCGCGCCGGTGCCCGTGTTGTTCGACACATTCGACGTCGTCGACCAGTTGTACCCGAAGTCCGCCGCCACGAATTCCTGGCCCGCAGCCACCGTCACCGTCGCCGCGTGCGCCGTGCCCGTGCCGTCGAAGTCAAAAGTCCGGTTCGCCGCCAGGCCCGCGGCCAACGCGCCATTGCCCGTCGTCGCCACCTTCACCACGTACGTCCCCGCCGGCACATTCCGGAACAGGTAACCCCCGTTCGCGTCCGTGTACGTCGTCCCCAGCAACGTCGCTCCGTTCGACGCGTAGAGTTCCATCCGCACGTTCCCAATTCCGGACTCCCCGGCGTCCTGCAACCCGTTGCTGTTCTCGTCCAGCCACACGTAGTCGCCAATCGTCGCGAGCGGCGTCGGAGGCGGCGATTTTTGAATCCAATAATCCTCAACCTCACCGTCCGTCACCTCACCCGAGTACGCAAATGCCGGGAAGGGCGGCTGGCTGGTAAACACCCGGAAGCGCGCAAACCAACTTTGATTGCCGGCGACGATCGTCCCGGCAGGAATATCGAAGGAGAAGGTCGAGGTTCCCGTGGTCACCGCCTGATTGATGATCATCTCCCCGGAATCCAGGAAATCCGCGTCGCCGTTCCAGTCCACCCAACCGACCAGCCAACCGCTTCCCGTAACGGCAATCTGCGCGCTACCGCCATGACCGGATGCCACCGTGCCATTGGACCAACTGAGGGGTGTGACCGGAGTGACACCAGTCTCATCGTTGGTTCCATTGGTATTGTCACCATCCGCCGCGGCGGTCGCTTGTCCGTCATTCTCCGCATCGGGAGGCGTGCCGAGATACACCGTCGCACCACCCGTCGGAATGATATGCCGGGCTCCATCCTGAGCCAGCGTCGTCATGCCAAAAACGAGCGGCAGATCACCATAATCCCGTTGGACAAGCGACGTGTATGCATAGTCGACGCGGGTCAGGGAACTCGTGGTCAAACTGAACGTCTGACTTGCCGCCGAGGCACTGGTGCTCACCGCCGTCACGGCCGCGTTGTTCGCCGGGGTGGTGTTCAAGGTCTCACCCACCAACGGCGCCGCCGTGGTCCCGATGGTGACCCGGTAGCCGCCGGCCGGCAGTCCCGTGAAGGAATAGTAACCGGCCGCATTCGCCGGCACCGAGCCTAAAAGCCCGCCCGTCTGGGTGGACAAGTAAACCGTCACTCCCGCCACCGGTATCTCGGAGGCGGGAACATCGGCCGTGCCCAACACTCCCGTGTCACCAATGACGATCGTTCCGGAAACTGCCAGATTGCCATTCAGCGAATAGCCGAAATCCAGGCCCAATTTGCCCACTCCGAGGTTGATATTCCCACCGGAGAGGACAAACGCAGCCGCGGAATCCACCGCCCCCTGGGCATCATAGCTGGCCACCAAACCCTGCAAGGGGGCCCCCACGGCAAAATTCGATGAGGGAACACTGACCGTCCAGGATCCGTCCGGCACATTGGCGATGCTCCATCGTCCATCAGCCTCGGTCGTCGTGGTAAATGTAGTCGTGCCGTTGGTGATCTTGACCGTCACTCCCCCGAGGCCACGCTCGCCCGGGTCCTGAACCCCGTCATGGTTGAGGTCCAGCCACACAAAGTCACCCAGCACCACCGGCGGCAGGTAACCAAAGTTCGCCCCGGTATAATTGGCCCCCAACGGCAGAGTCACGAAAGCGTCGGCATTGTCGCCGGGCGGCAATCCCGGGAACGAATTGTTTCCCACCGGAACGCCGTCCCGATCAGGATCCGCCGTCTGCGGAATGGGTTGCCCACCCGCCTGCGGCAGGGTGCTGGTCACTACCTTCACGAAGTAGGTGCCCGCGCCGAGATTTGAGAACCGGTAGAATCCGGCGGCATCCGTCACCGCGGACGTCAACGGTGTCCCGCTGTCCGCCACGCCATCCGCATTCGCATCCGCGAAGAGTTGCACGGTCACATTGGGAATACCCAATTCAAATTGGTCCTGGGTGCCGTTGCTGTTGGCATCAAAGAACACGTATTGCCCGATGGTGCTCGCCGCGGCGAAACCAAAGTCCGCCAGCAAATAATTCTGCCCCGCTCCCAGCGTCACCGCCTGGGGATCCGCCGTCGTCGCGCGAAACTTGGCCCCGTAGGCATCGGTCGGGATATTCGCATCCGACGCACTCACCAGCACCAGGTACTTGCCAGCGCGAAGACCACTGAAGAGGTACCCGCCGGCGGCACCCGTCGTGGTGGTTGCCACCACCGCATCCGTCCCGATCTGGAGAATCCCATCATTGTTGGTGTCGGCGTACAGGGTAACCGTCACATTCGGAAGACCGCTCTCACCCGCCTGCGGCAGGCCATCACCGTTGGCATCGCCGTAGACGAGGTCACCAATGGTGCCCGTGCCCACCGGCTTGTAGCCAAAATCCACCGTGTTCAGACTCGCCGTCAGGTTGATGATGGCCTTGCTGTCCCGCACTCCGTCAAAATCCTGCACTGGCTGTACACCCGACGGAAAATCCGGATCCGCTGTGTTGACCACCACGATATAGTTAGCCGCCGGCAGTCCGGAAAACCCGTAGATGCCAGTCGCGCTGGTCACCGACGTGCCAATCAGGGCATCATTGACCGGATCGATGAGTCCGTCGCCGTTGGAATCCTCGTAGAGGAAGACGTCCACGTTGGCGATGCCCCCCTCGCCGGCCCCCTGGGTGCCGTCGCCATTCCAGTCCATATAAACGGTATCCCCAATCGTCAACGCTCCACTGGGTCGGTAGGCAAAGTTCCGGTTCGGATATAAATTCCCGCCACTCGCGACCACCGTCGTGGCGTTGTTGATCGTCACATCCGGATCCAGAGTCTGGGTCGTCGACGCGGGCTGGGTTACCGTGACGGTATACGTCCCATTCGCCAGAGCACCGAAGCTATAAAAGCCCAAACTATCCGTGGTCGTCGTGGCACTGGCCGACCCACTCAAGGTCACCGTGACTCCAGTCAGATAATTTTCCCCCGGATCCTGGAGCCCATTGCCATTGTTGTCCTGAAAAATCTTACCGCTGATCGCATTCTGCGTGGACTTGTAGCCGAAGTCGCGATCCAGAAAGCTGTTGTTGTTCGCCAGCAAGTCACTGTTATTGAGGGTGACAGTGGAGGCGCTGTCGCCCGTCGTCACCCCATTGGCCAAATCCGGATCCTTCGTCTGGGTGAAGGTCGAGAACGGCAGCGTGGAGGTGTCCACCGTGACGGTATAGGTGCCGTCCACCAAACCAGTAAACAGATAACCGCCGTTGGCATCCGTCCGGACCTTGGCGCCGTTGTCGAGCGTCACCCGGACGTTGGGGATACCGGGCTCCCCGCTGTCCTGAACGCCGTTGGAATTGAGATCCAGCCAGACGAAATCACCGATCTTGCCACGTGGGTTGATGGTCACCGGCACCGTCGAGGTGCCGGGATTGGCCGGCAATCCCGAGACAAAAAAGGCTCCCGTAGCCGAAGCGGTATTCGGGGTGGTGGTCGGATCCGGTTGACCGTCCGGCGGCACCGTGATATCCGGAGGGGTCAACGCCCGGAAGGTCACCGTCAGCGTCTGGCGTGTTCCCGCATTCAGGGGACCCAGGTTCGCCCAGTTAATCGTCCCGGACGTGGTGGAGGTCGGCGGCACGCTCGCGGACACAAACGCGAGCTTGGTCGCGTCATAGGTATCCGTCAGCGGCAACGGATCGATGGTGCTGGGCCCGTAGGTACCCGTGGCCGGCGGCGCCACGGTGGCCGTCACCCGTATCCCGATGGCGTCGACCCAAAACGTCGCCCCATCATTCGCGAAGTTCTTGGCCGACCTCAACTGGGTCGTCAGCGCCAATGCCTGCGCCCAGCTCCATCCCCCCGGGTTAAAACTGGTAAGATTCACCACCAATTCCTTTGCTGGTCCCACCATGCCGTTCAAGGTCGCCGTGCTCAGCGTGGTGAAGAGGTTGATATTCGCAGTTCCATTAAGATAGATCTGCAGCGTGTCATCGGTGAGAGCTTGATTGAGATAGGATTGGATCACCAGTTCAACCTTGGTAATGGTTCCTGATTGATCAGCAAACGTCAGCCCGCCGCTGGTGGTCAACGTGTCGGCATTTTGTGCGTAGTCCACGCGGGCGAAGGTGTTGTTCGGTGCTCCTTGGGCATTCGCAGGCAATTGGGCCGTCCGTCCTGCGGATACGGTCACCGCCCAGGATGTTTGCACCGGGATCGTGTTCGAAGGCACCGCCGCCGCTCGATTTTCCAAGGTGATCGCATAATTGATCAAGTCCCCATCGCCATACGTGGACGGCGAAACGGTCTTGGCCACGGAAAGTGCAGAAATGAACGGCCAATCCGCGGTCAGGACATTGACGGGCGCCGAGGTGGCGTGGGTGGCATCGAGATTGACGGCAATCGTGGCACTCGCGCTGTTGGGCAGCGTGTAGCCGGCTGGCAACTGCGGATCGAGATAATCCACGGTCACCAGCCATTTTCCGTCGGGAAGATTACTGAATCCATAAACGCCGCTGGCATCCGTCTGAGTTGTGCCATAAAGGATGTCCCCTGCATCACGGACGCCATTGCCGTTGGTATCATAGTAGAGCGTTACCGTGATCGCGCTGATTCCCGGCTCGACGCCGTCCTTGACCGAATTGTAATTATCATCCCGCCAGACCTGGTCACCCAGCGAGTTGTTGCCGGACAACAACGTGCGGACCGTGGAGGTGGCCAAAGTTCCCGTTGTACCGATCCGGATGATCCCCGTATTATCGATGAACGTTGAAGAATAATTGCCGGGGACGGTCGCTTGGAACCCGACGGTCAGAGTAGTCCCGGGAGCCAGCGCCCCACCGTACAAAGCCCAGCGGATACGGGTCACCGATGCCGCCGAAGGCTCCGTCGTCGTCCAGGTGGTGCCATTGTCGCTGGACCAGGAGATCGTCAGCGTCCGACCTGCGGGCACCGTATTGGCCGCGGCGGCGGAGCCGGCGAGGTAAACCAATTGGCTCGGAATCCCATCCTCCACCACAAACGGCAAGCCCAGAGCGGGATTTCCAATCCCCACAGTACCGGTATTCTGCGAGGTCATCACATAGGTAACCGTGCCTCCGGCCGCAACGGTCGCCGGCCCCGTTTTGTTGAACGCCACCTGGGGCGTGGGTGTCGTCAACGTCGACACCCCGCCACCGGCATAATCACCATTGAATTTTTCGTTATCGGTCCCCGAAGCCACCTCCTGATACGGAACAAGCGTGGAGGAACACCCGCCACCCAGCGGCAGGAACTCATAGTAAACCAAGCCCACCGCGCTGACGGCATTCAACGGCAGGTTTTCGAAGTACAGTTGATCTTCAAACGGGATCAACTGGATAGCGCCGCCGCCAAATTTGAGAATGATCAATCCGTAGGATTTGACGAGCCGCACACAGAGCGGATTGAATTTGGCGGGATCCCCCACGGGTTGCATCCACGCGTTGTGGTCGTATAAGCCGTCACCGTTGTTGTCGAAACCTTCGCCGATGTTTCCCAGATCATACCAGATCCCTTCGGCGGCAAGCGCGCCCGGGATCCGCGGGTTGCCGGGACTTGGTCGCCACCCCAGCGCTTCCTGGATCGCATTCAGGTACAAGTCGGGCACCTTGCTGGTCGTCTGGGGCTGTACCTTGTTCGCCATCGCCGAGATCTCGTTGCGCATGGTCACCTTGGTCGTCTGGTTCACCCGCCGCGTGGTGGCGGATTCCTTGGCACTCGCCCAAATATCGTAGTTGAGCCACAGATCATCGTTCGGATCATTCGTAACCCCCCAGACCGGATGGTTGCTGGCATCGGTCAGCGGGTAGGTGACAAAGAAGTACTGCACGACACACTCGCCCGGCGCGAGGCTGACCACCGCACGGGAGGCATCGGCCGCCCCGCCGGGCATTTGCAAGGCAAACGTGCCGGAATAGCCGCCCTGGCTGACGGTGCGGGACGGAAACGTCCCCGGGGTGCCGGCGCTCGTCGATGGATCGGTCAAGGTGCCGATATTAATCAGCACGTCGGTGAGCGGCGTCGTCCCGGTATTGCAGATCTTGACAGCCAGGTGGGCCGCCCGGGGGCTGACATCCGCCGGGGTCTGCACATTGGAATCGACCACGAAATTGTAGGCCGTGATCACCCGCATCGAGAGCGACCCGTCGACCGTCGACGCTCGGCCCGTCGGCGCCACCGACCAGAGCACGGCCAGCATCAGCCACGGGAACCAACCGGCCACGGCCGACCTGAGCAACGCTCCGCTGCCACGCTTTAACTCGCTTAATTCTCTTAATATCATGGGACGTGAAAGACGTTGTTGATTGCAAACACTAGCGAGGACGGGTTGGGCTGCAGACCGATGGGCCGGTTGAGGATTCATGGAAGCGTCAGGCGGAAAATCAAAACACTACAGGCGTCAAGCGCACACCACCGGGAGCCACTCGAGAGGATTGCACTAGGGATCTGCGCCTTCCGCTCATAAGGGGCTCGCCTGCGCTGGCGTCGCAAACGTTGGCTCGTCCTTCGGCGCCTGCATTGCTGGCTTCTTCAGTGAGATGCACGCCGCACAAGAGTACAACAATGGAAAGGTTTCAAACTTTTATGACTTTTTTGTGCCTTTTCATTAACTTGTACCATTTTATTTATCTGCAACGCATTACACTGTCGCTCGTCTCTGTTTTTCGGGCCCCGCGTGCGCATTTCAAAATCTGAAGCCGGCAATGAGCCCCCTCCTCGGCACCGTCCCGGGACGCCTCCGAAGTCCGGTCTGAAAACCAGGGCTATGCCAGTCCCGGGCAGGAATCAAGCCGCCCGTCCGAAGACAAACGGACCAAATCCTGCCGGACCCAGGCCCCACGCTAAGCGGATCACCTATTGTCGATAGCCAAAATCGGCATCCAACCGGGTCTGTCCGGCAGAGACGGTAATCGAGGTGATGTCACTGGTACCGATGCCGTCCAGATCGAAGGTCGCTTGATACCCGGTGGGACGGACGACGGTGATTTGATACGTTCCGGCAGGGAGTCCCCAGAAACGGTAGCCGCCACTGGCATCCGTCGTCTCCTGACCGACAATACCGGAACTGTTGCGGAGGGTCACCACGACTCCGGATAATCCCGGCTCATTGTATTCCTGGATCCCGTTGCCATTCAGGTCCTTCCAAATGCGATCGCCGACGGACGCCGTCGTTCCATTGGCCGAACAATTATTGAGGTCGAACGAGAACGCGCCGGTACCCGAAGCGGGCAGCGCGGGGGAGGACTGGCTCGTCACCGTAAAGCTGAACCCTCCGCTGGCACCCCAGTTCACATTCCTGCCATTGGCGCCATAGCCGACCTGAAAGCGTGGTGTCGAACTGGAAACCGCCAGCACGGCTCCCTGATAGGCCCCGAAACCCGTCAGAGTGCCAGTAAAAGCGGTATAGTAAGTCCAGGTGGCCGGATTAATTGGACCGCCATTCTGGATATAATAAGTCGAAGCCAGGTCCAATTTCGGGCCGCCGGACGGAGCCGTCGTTGTGTAACCACTGAGATTCACCCGCATGGAAAACCCGTTGGCCGGATTGGCCCGGCTGCGCACATATCCCGTCAACTCCGCGGTATCGCCGGCCTTTTCCAGAAAGCGCCCGGCAATCGGATCAAAGATAAAGTCCGTCCCAATTCCGGTGAGTGAAACCGCCTTGCCCGCAGGGACCATCAATGTCGGACTGGCCACCAGACAGGCACCCTGCCCAATTCCCTCGCCACCGGCCCCAAGGTACAACA
>JAYTHD010000159.1:0-11499 GCA_043732975.1 Verrucomicrobiota bacterium | reverse complement strand
ACCCGGAATTCTGACTAGTGATGGATGACGGGTATCACTCCCCAGGACTCCCGATCCGCCGCCGGACCGGCGCCTTTCGCGAGGCACTCCCGGGCGCTGGATTATCCCGCGCCGCCTTCTAGTTTCGCCCCTCTTGAATTCGCTGGCTGATTCCCTGATGCCATCCCTGGCTCGCGTGGTGCGCGGGCTGTCCGCGCTTTTCTGGGGCCTCCCCCTGCTGGCGCTGACGGCGGCCAAGACGGCCTTCGGGGAAGGTCCCAAACTCCTGCCAGGGTATCTGGGCGGGCTGCTGGGTCCGTGGGGACAGGTGATCGGCGAGACCTTGGGTGCGTGCTTGCTGGCGCTCGCCGCCGGCGGATTGGTCTGGCACGGCTTGCGCCAGCTCGTCCGGTTTCAACCGCAGGAAGACATTTGGATCCGCGCCGTCAATCGCGCCTCCCTCGGGGCGCTGGCAGTCCTGGGACTGATCCCATTTGCTTATTGGTGGAGTCGATACCCCCGACAGCCGGTTTTCGACCGGGGCGTGGCGCTGCTCTTCGCGGCCGGGGTGTTGTTTGGCCTCGCCCTCAACCACCTGATGGTTCGCCTGGCCGTCATGCTCCCTGATCCGATCCTCCGGCAGGACGCTCAAATGTTGTCGCGATTCAACCGGGCGCTGTTGTCGGGCCTGCTGCTGTTCGGCGCCCTGGACTGGTGGCTGCCGCGCTGGCTGACCTTCGTACCTGTCCATTGGTCTCCCTGGTTGCTCGAAATCCATGAGTTCCGGACCATGATCCTGCTGCTCGGAGCCCTGATACCCCTGGCCCTCACCATGACGCTCTTGTGGAAGGCCAAGGAAACCATCATGGCCGGCGTCTTTCGCGGCAGCGGTGTTCCGCCGCGGATCACGTAGCGCGGAACCATTGGCCTCGCCGGTAATCTCGGCCGACCTTTACCGCCCATGGGAGCCAGGTTCGTCATACCGGGATACGACTTGCTGAAGGCATTGGGTGAGGGCGCGTATGGCGAGGTCTGGCTCGCGCGGGGACGAACCGGCGATCTGTTGGCGCTGAAGATCGTCGAGAAATCAAAATTTGAAGGCGAGCATCCCGATCTGCCGTACGAGCGTGAATACCGGGGCGTCACCCTCTTCCTCAAAGTCGCCCGCGAAAATCCGCGTCACCTCGCCATCCTGCATGTGGATCGCAATGACGCCCTGGGCTTTTTCTGGTACACGATGGAACTCGCTGACGATCTCCTCACCGGTCCGGAGATCGACGTGGAAAAATACCAGGCCAAAACCCTGAGTGCCGAACTCCGTCGCCTGGGCGGTCGCATGCCGACGGACGAGGTGGTGCCCCTGGGCATTGGACTCGCCACCGCCCTCACCGTACTGCACGGAAGCAAAGTCGATGGACGCACGCTTGTGCACCGGGATATCAAACCGTCCAACATCATCTACGTCCGCGGTGTCCTGAAACTCGCCGACATCGGACTCGTCAACACAGTGGCCCTTCCGAAATCCATCCGGGACCGATCCTTTGCGGGAACGGCGGGATACGTCGCCCCGGAAGGTCCGGGAAAGCCGGCCGCCGACATCTATTCGCTGGGAATCGTCCTCTACGTCGCCCTGACCGGCCAGCCGGCCAACGCGCATCCGTCGCTGCCGGTGGACATTCAGCATCCCCATTTTGCCGATCTCAACAACATCATGCTCCTGGCCACGGAAGCGAATCCCGCGGATCGCTACGCCACGGCCCGGGCCTTGTTAAATGATCTCAACCTGGTGGCGAGGGGTGCCAACGTCTCCGGCTGGATGCTCCTCCGGCGGCAGACCCGGCGCCTGCAGGTGATTGCAGGAATTCTGGCGGTGATCCTTGTGGGAACGGTCATTGTCCTGCTGAGCCAACGACGCCTGAACCGCCTGCAACGCGAGGCCTTGGATAAAGTCAATTACACTCTCGCCACCGTGGAATTGAACGCGGGCCGCCACGCCAGGGCCCGACAGGCCTTGGAATCAATCTGGCAGGGATCTCCGGATGACGCGCCGTTGCAATGGCAGATGCTCTACCGCGAGACCTTTGGCGAACCCAATCGAATCTATCAAGGCCCCACCAACCGCATCACACAAATTGCCGTTTCCGCCGATGCCTCCTCGATCGCGGCCCAGTCGGGCTCGGGGAAGGGCGCGTCGCTTTGGAGCTGGCCCACCAATACCCAACGCGCCACCGCTGGCCTGCCCGGCGTTCGCAATCTGGCCGCCGTTGCCACAGATCCACCCGGACTCATCTGGTGTCGCTTCCCTGGCGAAGGCGCGCTAACCAACACCATCGTCGCCCCCTTCCCGACCCGCGGCTACTGCCAGGAAATCAGCCGTTCCGCCGACGGCAACACGCTGTTGCTCCACGCCAAGTATTCCAGCCCTGATTTCCAGGTGAGGTCACTGCATGATTTTCACCTCTCGAATTCTTTCGCCATTCCCGTCCAACCGCTCCAACCGAATATCGATCTACCCCTCCTGGTGGATCACGATTCCAAAATCCTTTTCTTTCGCAACGGCGAACCTCAAAGGCACAAGCACGTACGATCCCTCGAGGTTGTGGCGGTCGACAGCGGACGGAACCTCGAAAACTGGCCCCTCAAGGATCACGTCACTGGCCTCGCCGCCTCCACCAATGGCGACACCATCGCCATCGTCGTCTCCACCGTCGGCACCCCCGCCGTGTACCACTTGGGACACACGAATTCCATCGAGTTGCAATCGCCCGAATTTGGCTCGGCCGCCGAAAGCGTGGCCGTCGAACCCAATGGCCGACGCGTCGCCACCGGTGGCACCGATGGGGTCATCCACATCTGGGATGCCACCTCCGGCAAACATCTTCGGTCCCTGGTGGGCCACTCTCCCGCCGTGGGCGCGTTGGCGTGGTCTCAGGATGGACACTGGCTGGTGAGCGGAGATGACACCGGGGTGGTTCGCCGGTGGGACATGCTCCAACCACCCGAGCTTCCGTACCAGCTAGGCGGTTTCTGGAACGAAGAGTATGGCGATTTCCGCCTCGGAGAACACACGCTCACTTGGGCCGCCACCGACGAAAAGGGAAATGTCGGCGTCTGGACCAATGCCGCCAGCATCAAGCCAGACTTCCGGTTGCCCGATTCCTTCGAACCCGTCCGCTTCACGGACCACGACCAAGCCCTTTGGACCGTCGATGAGGACGGTTTCCTCCGGCATTGGAACCTCGATACTCGACTGACGATCGCCACCGTCGGCCCCCTGATCGCCACTAACGAAAAATGCACCCGCGTCCTTGTGGATCCGTCCAACCACGTGGCGTTTGCCCTGGCCAAATCGGACGGCATTTCCCGCTTGTCGAAATGGGACCTCGTCCAAAACCGTAGCCTCGAAACCAAAACCAACCGCTTCGAAGGAACGATCTCACTGGAGGCCAGCCAGAACGGCAAACTCCTGGCAGTCATGCTCCCGACGGGCAAGGTCATCTGCTGGCAAGCGGGGGATTTCAGCAGGTTATGGGAGACCGGCGGGGACCAAAAAACTGAAGACGCCGACGACACCCAGGAACTCACGGGATTGGCGATCAGTGCGGATGCGGACCTGGTCGCCGCCGCCGGCACTTCAGGCGCAGTCCGAATGCTGTCCGCCCGCACCGGCGAAGTGCGCTGGCGGAATCAATCCCATTCCTCCCCCGTGATGGCGCTCGCCTTCAGCCCCCAATCGCAGTGGCTCGTGGCGGCCCATGGCAATGGCCTGCTCGCCTGGCATGACCCGGCCACCGGTCAGGAGCGGGTCTCCTATCTGGTGCAAAACCGATCCAGGCCCAACACCCAATCCGTCATCTGGCGCCTCGCGTTCGCCGCCAACGGGGAACAACTCGTAGGCCTCAGCAATAATGGCAGTGAAATCTTCCGCTGGAGCATCCAGAAAAAATTGGGGGGCGAAAAAAACATCCTTCAGGAACCCCCATAAATCCCAAAACCGCAGCTCCGCGGACCTTGATTCCCACCGACACCGTTCCCGGCTCGCTGGGGATCGCCCCGGCTCAAGGAAACCTCTTGTCCGGCGGCGGCGTGGTGCCCGGATCAATGGCGAGCAGGAGAAAAAGCACGAGTGGTCCCTGGATCGACCCCGGTATCCCCACCTCGCCGGCCGTATTCCGGATCTTCAATGTGAAATTGCCGGGACGATTGAGGGACCGCTTCTCCTCACTCGCAAATTCCGAGATGTCCACCACGGCCACCACTTCCACTTCGTCCACCGCCGAATTGGCCTGGTGATAGACCAGCTGAAAGGTCACCTGACCCGTACCTTTCGCCACATAAATCCCGTAGCAGCCTGGCCGGTCAAACTGCACCTCCTGACCGGGGTTGACAATCAGCAGATTCCACCAGTTGAAGTCATTCCCTGCACTCAACGGCCCGACGGGCACCGTCAGCAGATGGAGGGATCCCAGTTCCGCGCCCGGCGTCGCCGGCTCCGCCAGCGCATCACCCGTGATCAGCTTGCGGACGGCCAGTGGTGTTGAACTCATGGAACCAGTATTTAACCCTTGCAATCACTTCATACAAGTCTAAAAACTTTAGTGTCTATGAAGAAGGACACCAAGGCAGCGATTCACTTCGGCTCTCTGAATGAGGCCCATATCATCCGCCCGTCGGAGATTTTTGCAGCATGGAAACACTGGAGCGAATCGGTCAAGGTCTCCCTGGTCAGCTGCAAATGGGTGATTCTGGATGCCTGCTATATCGGCAAATCGGCGGATCAGCAGGACTTGGAATACTTCTTCCACCACGGCAACAAACCCTCAAAAAGCTCCAAAAAATCGGGCCTTGTAGCCGCGACCAAACCCTCTCCCGAACAGGACCTGGCGACCCTGATCCAGCGGACCGAAGCCATCCGGGGGGCCACCTCATTGTTCGATTGTGATGATATTGCCTTTTATCTGCGGGGCCGGGTCAACGGCCATGCGGTCCATCGCCGGATGCCTTTTTCCTATTGCTTCGGCGTCGCGGTGTTAAAGTCGGAATTCCGTTCCAACGAGAACGGGATCCATCTGGGCAGACCTACTCCGGGCGACTTCGTCACGCCCTCGGAACACGCATTGAATTGGTTTGTGTTCAAGGACCGGGTGAATGCCAAGCCCAAACTCAAGTTTATCCATATTGCGCAGCAATCTGCGCCGAGCGGCACGGCCAAGCCGGCCAAACGGCACATTCTCGTTTCGACCTCTGGCGGCCATACCGTTGAGGTGACTCCGCCCGCTATCACCTTTGTCGACCCGCCAGCAATAAGGAAATATCTGACCTCCGTTGAGCTGGTGCTTGTTTGATCGTCCGGGACGCCATGGACCTGTTGTACCCGGAGGCGTCCTTGCGCGACGACGCCCGTCGCCGGGTGATCATCGAGTGTCACCTCGGCGTGGGTGACATCACGGTGCTGACGGGTGCGGTCCGTGATCTCCACCAGGCCTGGCCCGGCGCCTTCCAGATCGACGTCCGCACCTCCCATCCCGAACTCTGGTTTTATAACCCTCACCTGGCCAGCATCGCCGATCGCGACCCCGGTGTGGAGCGGGTCCATTGCCGTCTCGCACACCTCTCCCGACGCCAGGGTCAGGTCCCCACCCGTTATCTCGATCTTTTCCTGAGGGAATTGACGGACCAGCTCGCGCGACCCATTCCCGCCACGCGGGCCGGGGGCGAAATCCACCTGTCGGTCGACGAACGCCGGACGCCCGGACCGGTCAACCAATTGCTGGGTGCCAGGATCCCCTACTGGATTATCGGCGCCGGTGGAAAATACGATATCACCACCAAATGGTGGGCGACGTCGCGGTATCAACAGGTGGTCGACCAATTCCGGGATCGCATTCTCTTCGTACAGGTCGGACTGGCGGAACATCATCACCCACCCTTGCGGGGCGTGCTTGATTTGCGGGGACGCACCTCCCTCCGGGAATTGGTCCGCCTGATGTATCGTGCCGAAGGCGTCCTCTGCGGTATCACGTCCTTGATGCACCTGGCCGCGGCGGTGCCCGTCTGGAGAACGGGAGCGGAGGATCGCCCTTGCGTGGTCATCGCCGGTGGCCGGGAACCTTCCCTGCTGACCCAATATCCCGGACATCAGTTCATCCACAACGTCGGCATGTTGCCGTGCAGTGAAGGGGGTTGTTGGAAATCCCGCACGCGGGAAATGCACGATGGCTCGGTCCTGGATCTCCCCGAGCATCGATGCACCAACGTCGCCGGCGATCTTCCCCGGTGCATGGATCTCATCACCGCTCCGGATGTCGCTCGACGGATTGAAGGTTATTTTGAAGGCGGCGTGACGGAATATTTGCAGGGATATCAGGTGGACGTCGCCCGACGGGTTGATCGCTCCCGGGCACCCGTCCCCGGAGCGGACTTGGCCGGACGCCTGCCACCGGTCCCGACGGAGCTCCAGTCGTCCGCCGGCCTGCTGCTCCTGACCGGCGCGAATGAGCGCATGGCGGCAGTGGCCGCCATAACGGGTGCGCGAGCGGAGGAATATGCCGCCCGTCACGGCTATCGCTGTCAGTGTGTGACCTTTCCACCGTCGACGTCCCGGAGTCCATATTGGGCAAAAATTGCCGCCGTTTCGGCGGGTCTGCAGCAGCCCGATGTGGAATGGGTGATGTGGCTGGACGCCGACGCCATGATCGTGAACCAGGAAATCGCCGCGGCATCGCTCCTGCGTTCGGATGCGGATTTACTGCTGGCCAGCGATCACAACGGCATCTGCTGCGGCATCTTCCTTGTGCGGGTTTGTGAATGGTCGCGGCGCTTTTTTGAGACGCTGGAGTTCCTCGGTCCGGCGGGTTACCGCCAGGATTGGCTGGGCGATCTCCAGGAACAGACCACCCTGCGGTATCTCTTGAAGACCTTTCCAAGTCACGCGGCCCATGCCCATATGCTGGAGCAACCGGTCTTGAACAGCTACCTGGAGACTTATCAGCCCGGAGATTTCATCCTCCATCTCGGCGGTCTCGACAACGCGGTGCGCCTCGCCCTGCTCCAGGATTTGCAGCGTGGCGTCGTGCCCGCAACCCCCTTCGCCGACGTCTTCCTCGACGGTCGCTGAGCCGGGTTCCGGGTTTCGGATTCCCAATTTCACCTCCCGCGACACCTTTGCTTCGAATCCTCCGTCCGGTTTATTCTATGCCCGTCGGATGCAACGTCCTTTTGTCATCATGATTCCGGAATTGCCTGCCGCGCGCACCGTTGACGGGACAGGCGGCATCCACATCCGTCGCTGGCTCACGGCGGGAATGGCTGGCTTGTTGGGCTGGACCACTCTTCACGCAGCGGAATTCATCCATGGCGAATACCACGCCTACCCCGGCGACGACCTGCAGGCCGTGGTCAATCAGGCCGCCACCAACGCCGTCTCGAAGCGGGTGGTGGTCCACGAAGGAACCTACCGCCCGAAGGCTTTCGGTCAGGCCTTGATCCACCTCAATCGCCGGCACGACGGCGTGCAGTTGCGTGGCCTGGGCCGGCCGATCCTGAGTGCGGCCAATCCGGAAATCGCGCACCAGTCCAGCCCCAGCTTCCCCGCGGTGGTGAATCACGTCCTCTATCTCGGCGACGGTATTTCCTCCAATACCGTCATCGAAAACTTCCGCCTTACCGGCGCCAACCACTTCGTCACCAATTCGCTGCAAGACCTGATGGAGCCTGATCGTACCTTCCGCAAAGGGCGGTTCTATTTTGGCGACGGCGGCGCGATCAAGATTTACCACCGATCCTCCCCGCACCTCCGGGATCTGGAGATCGTTGACAATTATGCGAGCCCGTGTGCCGGCGGCATCTCGATTCAACAAGAAGGCGCCACCAACCAGCAGGTTCTCATCGAAAATTGCGTCTTCCACAACAACCGCGCCGAGGTCACCGGAGCGGCGTTGGATTTGCTCTGGGGAAGTCACGCCCGGGTGATCAATTGCCTGTTCACCGGCAATGTTTCGAACACCGGACCTGGCGAAGGTGAAAATCCCTTCAACAACAACGGCGCCATCACAGTATTTCCCCGATCGCGACTTCAGTTGGACCGCTGCACGCTCACCGGCAATCGCAACGGCGTGGACGAGCAAGGCGGCTTGAGCACCTTCTCGAATTGCATCTTCTCCCTTAACATCCTCGGCGGTGGCAATCCGGGCCTCCCGCGCTACGAACTCGATCTGCAACGCGGCGGCCAGGTACGGAATTGCATCGTCGATGGATTGCTTATCGACCCGCGCCACCTCGTGGATGCCACCAACAATTGGGCGAGCATCAGCGACTTCCATCTTACTCAGGAATTCGTGCCGCCAACCGTTCCGGCCTTTCAAGAAGTCGGCTACCGGCCCGCCATTCCCCGGAGCAAAGGGTCCGCCAACTGAACTGCTTATTTATTGCCCGTCTCCGACACGATCATCAAGCCATTGCGCGGAATGCCGGCGGTGACCGTCTGGCGGATTCCCGACGGCCAGAGAATCTCAATGGCATCGGCCTGGAGCGCCTCTCCCAACCCAAAATAAAGCGGGAGGCGGCTCTGCCCCAGATAGCCCGATTTCCCATGACAATAACGGCTCAAGGTTTTGGCCCCGGCCTTGACCCGGACCGTCGCGCCCAGGCCGTCGCGGTTCGAACCCGAACCGACCAACTGCACTTTGAGAAAATGGATCGGATGCCGCGTCGTCAGGTCGCTGAACAGGACCTGCGGCACATCATCAAATTCATTCGTGACGAGATCCAGATCACCGTCGCCATCGAGGTCCACCAAGACTCCCGACCGGGTGCTCAGCGCCGCCCGAACGGTCAGCGTTCCGGTCTTGCCAGCGCAGAGTGGATTGCCCTTGTCGGCGCCGTCGCACGCCAGGGTGAAGCAGTCCTTCGACACCCGCCGGTCGCGGCGCGGCTCGAGGCCCAGCAGAAATTCGGCAGCTTGAAATCCCTTGCCGGCGTCGTTCAACAGGAGCGAATTGATCGAGTAGGCAAAGGGAAAACCCATGCCGGAGGTAACAAAAACATCTTCATAGCCGTCGGCATTGACGTCGCCCACGCTGACGCCCCAAGGCCAGAACGTTTCCAGATTGAGTCGATCCGAAACCTCGCCGAACTTCCCGTTGCCCAGATTCCGGTAGAACGCGTTCCCAAAAATATTGTTGGAGGAACCCTGCAGAAACTTGCCGGACCAGGTGGCGCCACACCACGCCGTGGATTTTTCCTTTTCGGATCCGAGATTATACCCACGGCGCAGCGCGGCCTGCGGCGGCGTCATGTCGGAATGCATGTCGGTGATGTAAAAGTCAAACCGGCCATCCTGGTTATAGTCAAATACGGCAATCCCCATCGCCCCCCAGGGTGTCCGGGGAAAATACCGGGCGGTTTGCTCTTCAAAGCGTTCGCCCTTCACATTGATATACAGATGGTCGTTGCCCTGCATGTTAAGCACGTAGAGGTCGGGCCATCCATCCTCATTGACGTCGCAGGCGATGGCGTCACCACTCCAGCCGGTGCCGGTGAGCTGCAGGGGCTGGGCCACCTCCGTAAACTTCAAACCGCCCTCATTGCGGTAAAGCACGGCCGGTTCGCTGCGCTCGGGAAACAGGTGACCGCTGAAGGCATTGGTCATCCCCACCCAGTAACCGTCCGCTCCCTGCACCTCCGTGGTGAACCGGCCAACGCTCGTGATGAGCACATCCAACAGACCATCCTTGTTGTAATCCAGCACGACAATTCCGGACGAATGCCACTTCGACTTCCATCCGGCGGCGGCGGTGACGTCGCGGAATTCACCATTCCCGAGGTTTTCAAACAGCAGGTTGCCCTCGCGCACCGTGGAGACAATCAGGTCGGCATCGCCGTCATTGTCCAGATCCGCAAAGGCCACCGCCACGGAGAGCCGGCCCTTCACGGCCACGTGCGCGCGCTCGGTGATGTTCTCGAAGGTGCCGTCGCCGCGGTTGCGCCAGAGTTGATTGCCCCCGATCTGGTTGGCGAAGTAGAGGTCGATCAAGCCATCGCCATCGACGTCCGCCGCCGCCACGCCGGAGCCGTGATCGTAATGAATCGCCTTCTCGGCCCGCCCGGAGTCGTCCGTCATGTGGTGCTGAAAGGTGATGCCGCTTTGGGGTTGGCGGTCGGTGAAATGGAATCCGTGCTCCACCTTCAGCGTTCTCCCCTCGCGGGCTTGCGCCGTCGCCGCCAGATCCAGCAGCGTGATGATTTCACCATCGCTCTGGATCGAGGAGGTGCCGTTGTCCGCGGCCGTCGCCCGTGGGAGGACGCTTCCGAGCAGAGTGATCAGCACCAGCACCAGGCCATTCGCGTCCGTTCGCATTTCGGGACCAATCGCCGCGGGAGCCCGTGGAGGCAAGGCAACCTGCAACCGGAAAGAACGCTTCAAAGGCCGAGGGTGCTCACGCGGACACGCTCTGGATTGGATCCCCATGCGGCGGTGTTGGCCGGGAAATAGAACGGGCTCCTGCCCTGCGGTGGCAATTCAATTTGAGAAATGCGGAACCCCTCGCTACACACCCGCACGCCCTGCGTCGCGCAACCATGAATTCTCATTTCTGTCGCCCTGTTTTCTGGCTCCGTTTCGTGTTCGTTCTGCTGCTGACGGGCAGCGCCAGCGCGGCCACAGTGGCCTGGAACAACCCGGCGGGCGGTGCGTGGAATGTCGCTGCCAACTGGTCCCCCACCCAAATCCCAGCCGTGGGTGACACGGTGACCATCACCCTGCCCGGCACCTACACGGTGACGCTCTCCCAGAGCGCGACACTCGCCGGCCTGAACGTGGGAGCCACGAACGGGACGCAGACCCTGACGTTCTCGGGCGGCACGCTGCGGATCCAGGGGGACAGTGAGTTCAAAACGAATACGGTCCTCAAATTCAAAGCCGGTCGGATCGCCCTGGACAACGTCACGCTGACACTGGCTGGTTTGGTCAATTGGGAGGGCGGTGAATTCTACGGCTACACTCCGGCCGGCCTTGGTCGTGTCCTCCTGTCGACAAGCGCCATGCTGACGATGGAGGGCGACGGGGCCCAGCCGAAGTACGTCAGCCACGCGACGCTGGAAAATTGGGGCACACTGATCCACGGTGGTGCGGACCATCTTTACCTCCGCAGCGATCCCAGGAACATGGCCATCGCCAGTGTGGAAAACTACGGCAGCTACGATCTCGCCTGGGGCTCCGCCTACATCACCAGCGACGACGGCGGAGGCCGGTTCCGCAATTACGGCACCCTCAAAAAATCCGTGCCCGGTCGGAGCCAGATCGACATCGACTTTGAAAACCAAGGCACCGTCGATCTCCTCACCGGCTCCATCGCCATCGCCTTCGGCACGAACACCGGTGCGCTCAAACTCGCCGCGGGCTCGCTGTTCACGGTGTACGGTGATCACTGCGATTTCAATCCCGGCACCACGCTCAGCGGCCCGGGCAAACTGCTCATTACCGCCAACGCCCACTTCAACACGCCTCTCACCGTCACCGCA
>JAYTHD010000158.1:0-14200 GCA_043732975.1 Verrucomicrobiota bacterium | reverse complement strand
TTTCCCGCATGGCCGTCTGGCCATCATCTTCGACTTCAAAGGCGGTGACCGGGGGCTGACCGGAGGCGAAACGAGCGAACCCGATCGCGTAGTATCCCTCGGCGGCACCAATATCGATGACCTGACCCCAAGGTCGGTTGAGCATTTTTCCGACAAGGTCCCCAAGTTCGCGTTCGTAGGTGCCCAGTAGTTTGGCTCCGTAGGCACTCCCCACCGAATAGGTCGCGTAACGGAGGCCCGCGAAGGGTCCGGCGGCAATGCGGCCCCCCGTCAATCGTCGGAGCCACCACTTGGCGAAACGGTTGAACGTCGGGGAGATGCTGAGGCTGCGGTTGGGTTTCAACGACGCGTGGTTTGTAGGGTTCCCGACTGGATTCCGCGGCCGATCATATTCAAGGGCGTCACTGCCCATCGCAAAAACTGCCACCGAACGCGGCCCGCATCAGTCGATGCAAAAACTCCGCCCGAGTCCGTCCTCGCATTTTTTTGATCGTCTTGATCCCGCTAGGAATCCACTGGCTCGGTTCCCTTCATTTTCCGGAACCTTTGGGCACGGAAGTCGGTGCCGCAAGGGGTTTTGGGTTCCACGACCGAATTGGGGTGGCAGGTCTGACGGGCAACCCCCAAGCCACCGCCCCCGGTCCGCATTCGGGCGACTCGCACTTGAACACCGGGGGTTTGTCTGCGTTCTATTAGCCCGATGTCGTTTGCCATACCGCAAATCTGGTGGCTCGCACTGGGATTCCTCCCGGTGCTGGTCCTGTTTTTATGGTGGACCTGGCGCCAAAAGCAGGCGGCGCTCGCCCAGTTTATCGGTTCGCGTCTGCTGAGGGAATTGGTGGTTGGTTTTTCGTCCGTGCGGCAATGGATCAAGCGGGCGTTGCTCGTGGCCGCCGTGGGCAGCCTTTTCCTCACCCTCGCCCGACCCGTGTGGGGTTTCTCAGAGGAATCCAGCCGGAGTTCGGGTCTGGACATCATCGTGTGCTTCGATGTCTCCAAATCGATGCTCGCCACGGATCTCAAGCCCAACCGGTTGCTGCGCGCCAAGCTGGCCGTGCAGGACCTGCTGCAGGTCGCCCAGGCCGATCGCCTGGGTCTGGTGGCCTTTGCCGGCCGGGCGTTTCTGCAATGTCCGCTCGCCTTGGATACGGAATCCTTCCGGCTGACCGTTCAGGCGTTGGACACCGACACCATCCCACTGCCAGGCACCGCCATCGGGGAAGCTTTGCGGGAAGCCCAGGTGGCCTTCAAAGGCGAGGCCTCCGGAGCCCGCGCCGTGGTCATTTTCACCGACGGCGAAGATCACGAACCCGGAGCCGTCGAACGCGCCAGGGAATGTGCCCGCGATGGCATCCGCGTCTTCACGGTCGGCGTCGGCACAGTCGCTGGCGATGTGCTGGTGGACACGCCGGACCCGTTTGGCAACAAGCGCTTCATCCACGACGAGGATGGCAACGTCGTCAAAAGCGCCTTGAATGAACCGGCCCTGAAGGAAATCGCCGAAGCGGGCGGAGGCTTTTATCTCCCGCTGCAAAACGCGCAGACGATGACGACCCTTTATCAGCGCGGACTGGCTCCGATGCCCAAAGTGGCCACCGCCGGCGAGAACTTTCGTCAGGCCGCCGAGCGCTTTCAATGGCCACTGGCCGCGGCGGTGCTCTTGTTGATGATGGAAATTCTGGTCCCGGAAAGCGCCCGCGCCCGGCGCCCTCAACGAGACGCCGGGGCCTTGACTCCGAAACCCGCATGAAAACCAACCGATTGATTTTTGTCCGTCCGTCGCGGGCCGTCCGCACGGCCGTCCGCGCGGCGGCGTGGAGTTTCCTGGCCGGTCATTTGCTGGGGGCCATGACGGATCCCAACACGTTGCTCAAACAGGGCAAATTCCAGGAGGCGCAAAATGGTTTTGAAGCCATGGCGCAACGCGACCCGAACGATCTGCGCTGGCGTTACAATGCCGGCGTGGCCGCGTACCGGGCGGGCGATCCCGTCGCCGCGCAAAAGCACTTTGAAGCCGCGACCGCTGCCACCGATCTCAAATTGCAGCAACGCGCCTGGTACAACCTGGGCAACTCCTGGTTTGAAAAGGCGTCGCAACCGGAGGCCGAAGATCGCGAGGAAGCCCTGAACAAAGCCGCGGAAGCCCTCGGTGCCGCCCTGCAACTCGAACCCCGGGACGGTGCCGCCGCGGACAACCTCGCCAGCATCAAAAAAATCCAGGAACAGATGAAACAACAGGAACCCCCCGAGCCGCAGGGGCAGGACGGCAAACCGGATCCCAAGAAGGACAAAAAGGACAAAAACTCGAAAGATCAGAAGGGGCAAAAAGGACAGAAAGGACAGAAAGGACAGAAAGGACAGAAAGGACAGAAGGGACAGAAGGGACAGTCCGGCAAGGATGGGCAAAAGGAATCCGGCGACGATGCCTCCGCGGATGCCGATTCCGAAAAGGATCCCTCCGCAAAGGACCAGGCAGCGAAGGAGAAGCAGGACAAGCGCGACCAGGCCGGAGCCAAAGACAGCAAGGACCGGAACGGCAAAAAGAAGAACGATTCCGGCGGGGACAAAAACGACGCAGGCGATCCGTCCAAGTCCGATCAAGACCTCGCCCGGCAGGGTACCAATTCCCCGGCGGGAGGATCGAAGACCAATCAAATGGCCCAGGCCAAGAACGGAAAAGAGAAGGACAAGGACCAGGCCAAGGAGAAGGGCCAGGCTGGCGGAGAAAAAGGAGGCATCCAACGCGGTGAGGGCAGCGATCCCGCCGGGGCCGAAGGAGAATCAATGGCCGCCGCCCAGGATGGGGAAGTGATGACGGTCGCCCAGGCCCGGCAGATGTTGGACGCCCAAAAGGGTTCGGAAAAGCCCATCTGGACGGTCATCCGCAGTTGGGGTCAGGAGAATCTCCAGCCGCCGAGTTCGACGGGCAAGAGGAGGAATTGGTGAGCGACCGACTGCGCGGAGGACCCTGGGATATGTGGATTCGGTTGGGTTGGTGGATTTGCCTGTTACTGAGCGCCCGCGCCTGGGCGGGAACTTTTCAGGTGGGACTGGATCGCGAATCCGTGGAGGTCGGTGGGACCGCCGTTCTCGTGTACAGTTTCAGCGACTACGGCAATGTCGGCGCGCCCGAGGCACCCACCATCCCCGGGGCCGAGGTCCAGTACCTGGGTGCGTCTACTCAATCCTCCGTGAGTTTCATCAATGGACGGCGATCGCAACAAGTCACCCTGCAACATCGCTATGGGATCACTCCCAAGGCCGTGGGAGTGCTGACCATTCCCGAGGTCCGCTTGCAGCTGGGAAACGAAACCCTCGTGGCCCGCGCCATGCAACTCACGGTCACCAAGGGACTGCAAGCGGGAGACATTGCGCGCCTCGTTCTTTTGACTCCCACCAATTCTGTCTATGTCGGACAGCCATTTCTGGCGCGCATGCAGTTCTGGTTCCGGCAGTCGCCGGGACAGGTCGGCATGCCCCAACTGCCCACGGATGGATTCGTGAGCGGCCGGCCGCTCAAGCCGTTTGACGCCGGACGCCAGCAGATTGGGCAGGAAATTTGGGGTGTTTCCGAATATCCGCTTTCGCTCTCCGCCGCCCGTGCGGGCTCCCTGTGGGTCGGCCCCGCCGTAATTGAAGCCATCTTTGCCGTCGGCGGTCGCCGCGGCGGATTCTTTGACAACTTTTTTGCCGAACAGCGCCGCTTCACTTTCCAGTCGCCCAGCAACCGGATCGAAGTGATCGCACCACCCACCGACGGTCAGCCCGCAGTCTACCGTGGGGCCATCGGACGGTTCACCATGCGGCTCGCCGCCCAGCCCACTTCGGTAACGGTGGGAGATCCCATCACCGTGAAAGTGCAGGTGCAAGGCAGAGGGAGCCTGGAATCCCTGGCGCTGCCGGAGTTCCCGCCGGATAGCGGTTTCCGGACCTATTCGGGCACGGATTCCCTGCAGCTTTCGAATCCGCAGAACTTTGAAGGCAGCAAAACCTTTGAACTGGTCGTCGTGCCGGAACGGGGGGACATTACCAATCTCAATTTCCCGCCGCTGGTGAGCTTCGATCCCGAAACCCGTCGCTACGTCATCGCCGAGGCACCACCCATCCGACTCAACATCCACGCCAGCACCAATGCTCAGGCGGCTCCGTCGGTGACACCCACCTACGCGATCGATGTCCGCACGAACGCAGGCCCAATCGACGCCGCCCAACTGAAGCCCCTGGGTGCCGGAACGGATCGGCCAGTGCACTTGGCCACGACTTGGGTCAATCGCCCGTGGTACTGGATCACACTGACGGCACCCGTATTAGGTCTGGCCGTTTTGTCGATCGTTGGATTCGTCCTCCAACGCCGCTCCACCGATCCCACGGTGGCGCGCCGGGCTGCCGCCGAAGCCCGGGCACAAGCGGCCTGGTCTGAGGTGAGCCGTTCCCAAGGACCGGCATTTTTCTCCGCGTTGGAAACCACCCTCCGCGAGCAAATCGGGCTGGTCTGCGAAAAACCACCCACAGCCATCGGCCCGGAAACCATTGAGGACGAATTGCTGCCCCGAGGCTTTCCGGAGGAGGAGGCTCATCGATTGCGACAGCTCTTTTCGGCCATTGACGCCGGACGATTTGCTCCGAGCCAATCGGTCGACGACGCCAACCACTTGCGCGAGGAAGCCGATGCGGTGGTGTCGGCGCTCAAGACATTGAAACTGGAAGGACGTCCATGAGCCGAACCCTGATCGCTCTCCTTTCCCTTTGCCTGTGCGCCACCACCTGGATTCGCACCCTCGCCGCCACGCCCGATCCGCCGGCAGAAGTTGCCGTGGAGAGTGCGCAGGCGCACAATCAAAAGGCGCAGGCGGAAGCCCGCATCGGCCGCTGGAGCCGGGCCCTCGCCGAACTCCGCCAGGCCGAGCGCCTCGCCCCGGGCAACGCCATTCTGCAGGAAAACCTCCGACTCGTCCGCGCCAAACTGGAACTGCTTCCGCCCAATAATCTGCTGCGTCCCCTGGCGATCATCCCCCTCAACGTCTGGGCGGGCGTGGCCCTTTTCTCCGTCTGGTTGACCGTCGGCGTCGGCGCCGCCCGTCGCCTGCTCCCAACGCAAAAAGACCGCCTCGGCGCCCCGCTGGCATTGCTCGCGCTGGCCAGCGCCGGTCTGCTGGGGCTGCTCGGTCTGGCGATGCTGGGCCGGCGATTGACACCCAATGCGGTGGTGATCGCCAAAGACGCCATTCTCCGGCAGGGTCCGGTCGATGCGGCCAAGCCCATTGGCACGTTGGCGGACGGCACCGAGATCCGCATTCGGCGGGAGCACTTCGGTTGGTATGAGGTGGGTCCGGTGACACCCCGCTCCCCGGCCTTGGGCTGGCTCCCGCCCGGGCATTTAGTCGTCGTGGGTCCGTAGACTCTGGAACGGTCGAGGGGCAGGCTGGGATCTGCCCTGGCCTGGGCTGTCCCAGCTTCCTGTCACACCGTGTCCCAAACTGACACAGCAGATTCCCCAACACACCACGGTTTAGGGCCATTCTGAAGTCTTGCCCGCCGTTTCCGGCCGGCATTATCCATGCAGGACTCAGGAAGATGCAATTGGAGAAATTTACGATCAAAGCTCAGGAGGCCCTTTCGGCGGCGCAGGAAATTGCCCGCAGCCGAAACCACCAACAGCTCGACTGCGAACACCTTGCCCTCGCCCTCGCCGAGCAGGATGGCGGCGTCGTCCCCCAATTGCTACCCCTCGCCGGCGTCGCAGTCGGCCGCTTCACCGCCGCCCTCGATGCCGAACTCAATCGTCGGGCGAAAGTCCAGGGCAGCGACCAACTGGTCCCCTCGCGGGAATTTCAGGAAGTCCTGACGGCCGGCCTCAAGGAAGCCAAGGGCCTGCATGATGATTTTGTTTCCACCGAGCATCTCCTGCTCGCGCTTCTCGGCCAGGGCGGCGATTCCTTCCGCAAGCTGGCGGCGAGCCAGGGTCTCAAGCGCGACACCCTGCTCAAAGCCCTGACCCAGTTGCGCGGCGCTCAACGCGTCACGGACCAGAATCCCGAAGGCAAACTCCAGTCCCTGGAAAAATATGGCAAGGACCTCACCGCCCTGGCCCGCGCCGGCAAGATCGATCCCGTCATTGGGCGCGACGACGAAATCCGCCGCGTGATGCAGGTGCTCAGTCGCCGCACCAAGAATAATCCGGTGCTGATTGGCGAACCGGGCGTCGGCAAAACGGCGATCGTCGAAGGCCTCGCCCGGCGCATCGTCGACGGCGACGTCCCGGAATCCCTGAAGGATCGCCGCATCATTTCGCTCGACCTCAGCGCCATGATCGCCGGGGCGAAGTTCCGCGGCGAATTCGAGGACCGTCTCAAGGCGTTTCTCAAAGAGGTCACGGCCAGCGAGGGACGCATCGTTCTCTTCATTGATGAATTGCACACCCTCGTCGGCGCGGGTGCGGCCGAGGGTGCGGCCGATGCCGCCAACATGCTGAAGCCGCAGTTGGCACGGGGCGAATTGCGCTGCATCGGCGCCACCACGCTCGATGAATACCGCAAGTACATCGAAAAGGACGCGGCCTTGGAGCGACGCTTCCAGCCCGTGCAGGTCGCGGAACCTTCCGTCGAAAACACCATCGCGATTCTGCGCGGCCTCAAGGAACGCTACGAAACCCACCACGGTGTCCGCATTCAGGACACCGCCCT
Organism: Verrucomicrobiota bacterium; assembly: GCA_043732975.1. Lineage (GTDB taxonomy): Bacteria > Verrucomicrobiota > Verrucomicrobiia > Limisphaerales > UBA9464 > CANIZL01. Next base: position 7,517 of record JAYTHD010000158.1, on the reverse strand, counting down.
CGTTGCGGCCGCCACCCTGAGTCACCGCTACATCAGTGATCGCTTCCTGCCCGACAAGGCGGTCGACCTCATCGATGAAGGGGCGTCGCGGCTCAAGATGGAACTGGATTCCAAGCCGACCGAATTGGACAAGCTCGACCGCGCCCTGCTGCAATTGCAGATTGAGCGGACATCGCTGGCCAAGGAGAAGGACGAGTTGAGTCTGGGACGTCTCCGCCGGCTGGATGCGGAAGTGGCCGAACTCAAGGAGCGCTCGTCCGCCCTCACGGCCCAGTGGCAGAATGAGAAGACCGCCATCAACGCGGCGTCCGTGGTCAATGCCCAACTCGAACAGGCCCGCGGGGACCTCGACCAGGCCCGTCGCCGCGGCGACCTGACCCAGGCAGCCGAAATCCAGTACGGCCGCATTCCCGGTTTGGAGAAAAAGCTCAGCGCCGTTGCCCAGGCCAGCGCCGAGGCCGACAAGACCGGCAAGGCCGCCCACCGTCTGCTGCGGCAGGAGGTCACCGATGAGGACATCGCCAAGGTGGTCTCGGCGTGGACCGGCATTCCGGTCACCCGGATGCTCGAAGGCGAGCGCGAAAAACTCATCCAGATGGAGGAGCGCCTCTCCCAGCGCGTCGTCGGTCAACGCCCCGCCGTCACCGCCGTGGCCAATGCCGTGCGTCGCGCCCGTTCCGGATTGCAGGACCCGAACCGCCCCATCGGTTCGTTCATTTTCCTGGGCCCCACCGGTGTGGGCAAAACCGAACTCGCCCGTGCCCTGGCCCAGTTTCTCTTCGACGACGATCAGGCGATGATCCGGATCGACATGTCCGAGTACATGGAGAAGCACACCGTGGCCCGACTCGTCGGCGCACCTCCCGGATACGTCGGTTACGAGGAAGGCGGTCAGCTCAGCGAAGCAGTCCGTCGCCGGCCCTATTCCGTGGTGCTCTTCGACGAAATCGAAAAAGCCCACGCGGACGTTTTCAATGTGTTGCTGCAAGTTCTCGATGACGGACGGCTCACGGATGGCCAGGGTCGGACCGTGGATTTTAAGAACACGCTGATCATCATGACCTCGAACATCGGATCGCCGATCATTCAGGAATTCTTTCTGGATGGCCGCACCGATCCCGGCGCCCGCAGCAAGATGGAAGACCTGGTCCGCACCGAATTGCGCAAGCACTTCCGGCCGGAGTTCCTGAACCGGGTGGATGAAACGATCATCTTCAGCGCCCTCGACGAGGCGGAGTTGGCGCACATCGTCAATCTGCAACTCGACCGCGTGGCCCACCGCCTGGGCGAGCAGCAACTCACGTTGAAGGTCGATGACCAGGCCCGCAGCCTGCTGGCCCGCGAAGGTTACGATCCGCAGTACGGGGCGCGTCCTTTGAAGCGGGCGATCCAGGATTTGCTCTTGAATCCACTGGCGTCCCGACTGCTCGCGAATGAGTTTGCCCCGGGCGGCACGATTCAAGTTGGCGTCAAGGCGGATGCCTTGACCTTCACCAAAGGATAACCCACGGGCGATTGCCGATTCGCCCTGATGACTCGCCGATGGCCATTGAGGAAATGGACCTGGAGGACGAGTCCTGGCCGGCGCTGCCGGTCGGGATGTTCGTTCGGCCAAACCTGTTCGCCTCGGCCCAGCCCAGCGCGCAACAATTCAGGGAGTTGTCGGATGTGGGCTGCCGCACGGTCATCAATTTGACAGCGGCCGACTCCAAGGCTGCGCTGCCCAACGAAGCCACCCTCGTGACGGATCTGGGGATGGAGTACCTGGCTTTCCCGGTGGATTTCGCGCACCCCACGGACGACGACTATTTTGCCTGCGAAGCCGCCCTGCTGGAACGACAGGATCAGAAGTGTCTGCTTCACTGCGCCCTGAATCGGCGCGGTTCCAGTTTCATCGCGATCTACCGAGTTCGTCAATTCCACTGGAATCCCAAGGCCGCCTGGGCCGGCGTTCGCAAGGTGTGGGAACCCGATGCCGTCTGGCAATCCTTCATCGAGCGGCTGATGTCCAACGACACCCAATTCCATCCGTAGCCCGGGCCGAGAAATCCCGCGGCAGGCGCGCGACAAAAAGCATCGAGTCGTTGTTTTTCTTCCACCCACTGGTGGCGGACGGCCTCCTGGACGAAGCCGCGGTCAGACATCCGGCCTCAAGGATCCTGCATCGGGTTCTGAAGGAAGTCCTCCGCACCAATATCTTTGCCGAAGTGCTCCGCCACAGACTCATATCCCCGAATCCTGAGGTGGTCCAACAGTTCTCGCGAGAAACCCTTCCCGAGCACACCATTTTCAATGTCGATGCCAGTCGTAATGTCGCGCCGGAAAACCGCACCGAAGGCGAACAGCTAGGCCAGGATGTCCGGCGCAACCCGTCCTCGGTGGAGAAAATATGTCCGGCCGGCCAGAAACAGATGCGGATGATCGCGGTCATCGATCACCCGGACGTGGTTGAGAAGATCCGCCGCCCTCCGACGCTGTGGGGCAGGCCAGAGGCGCTTCGAATCAGCTCCAGTCTCCAGCCTGCTGCCTCCAGCCTTCCTCAAGCCGGACTACCAAAATGCAATAACCGATTGATGGTAAACAGCTATGAAACACACCAAGCCACTCAAATACCGCCTCGTTCACTCCTCGCTCCTGACCCTTCACTTAATTGCAGCCACTCCACCACCCCGGTCGGGTCGACCCCAAAACCCTTTGCCGCCCCGGCTCTAGCGGCGCAACCTGTCTGAATATGAACCATACCGCGAAAGCAACACTCCCTTTCCGCGGGACGTCAAGAAGCCGATTTTTCAGCAACAGTAAGGCAATATCACCCCGGCATATTTCCACTGAGCGCAGGGCGTTAACAAATCCAATTCCAATCAATTATCTCACCCAACTCCAGCTCCCTTCGCATCGATGAAAATCAAGCTCACATCACTTTTTTTATCCCATATCACGCGGATGTGTGGACTCTGCCTGGCGTTTGGAAGCATTCACGCCGATAATATATATAGCTTTATTGGCAAGGACCCGAAGGATCCCAATAACTTCTTCGTCGCCAACAACTGGTCGGGCGGCCCCAGCGGCACGGTGCCAGGCGCTGACGACACGGCCATCATCGGCCACCGCGATGCCATTGATGCTCCCTATACAGCCTTCGGAGTCGTGGCCCTCGGGGCCGTGAGCGTCAAAAACCTGACCATCGCCCACACCAGCATGCTCAATTTCACGATTCTCAACGTCAGCGGCATCTTGAATCTGGGAGATCTGCCCGGCACGCAGGCGGGTTTGATCTGTGTGGCCTCGCCGGGCACCCTCAAAAACACCGGCACGATGAATGTCAACAACGCGCCGGGCAAAGGTGCCACGTTGAGCGGGAACTGCATTTTTGAGAATTTTGGCACGCTTAACCTGGGCGGCCTTTTGGTTTCGGGTGGGATGATCTTTAACAATATGTCGACCGGCATCGTGAGCATGGGTGACGGGTTTCTGGGCAGCGTCGGCACGGCTTTCATGTTCAACAACATGGGCTATTTGCGCAAGCCCTCCCGTTCAGGCATCGCCACGGTTAACGAAGTCGCATTTGTTCACACCGGCGTCGTGGAAGTCGGGGCCGGCTCCTTAATAATCGGCGGCACCGATTCCCTGCTGATCAGCAATGGCGGGCAGTTTCGGACACTCACGCCGGCCGCCGTGATCGAATATGCATCGCCCTGGACGATCAACGATGGCACTCGGTTTATCGGGCCGGGACTCCATTTATGCGTCGGCTCGATGGAGCTCCACGGCAATGTGACCATCGGCTTCCGTGATCCCACGAGCCAGTTAGTGGCGCCGGGTAAGTTTGAATTGGCGGGCACGATCGGTGGCCCTGGCAATTTGCAGGTCATCGCCAATGGCAGCAACTCCAGCGAATTCAATTGGACGGCGGGCACTCTGCACGGAGTCGGTGCCTTGAACATAGATACCGGTGGCTTCTTCAACATCAGCGGTTCCTCTGCCAGTGGATTTGACAGCAAAATCCTGAGCGAGCGCACCGTCAATAACTCCGGCACGACGACCTGGTCGGGCGCCAGTGACGTCTTGGCCGGTGCATCCGCCGGCGCCACCTTCAATAATCTGGCGGGCGCCACATTTGAGATTCGCAATAACCGAAGCTTCAGTGGCGGCGGCGGCGGGGTTTTCAACAATCGGCCGGGCGCCACCCTTCGCAAGATCACCGGCACGCAGGTGACCGTCTTCAATCTCGTCTTCAACAATGACGGCCTGGAGGACGTGCAAACCGGCATCCTGCAATTGACGAGCGGGGGTGTGAGCAGCGGCACTTTCAACGCTGGCGCCAGCGCCGGGACGGCCTTTACGGGCGGCAGCAGCATCTACACCATGAAGGCCGGCTCCGCCTTCACCGGTGACGGCCAGGTCGTTGGAGGCAATGCCACCGTCACCCTCAATGCCGCTGTGCCGGCGGTTAATTATTCCCTTCTCCTCGGCACGCTCGACGGTCCGGGCGACCTCAATATCTCGCACGATTTTGACATGGGACTCGATTCCGTCGGCTGCACGCTGGCCGGTTCCGGTGCGCTCAACATCGCTCCGTTGGCCACCTTTAACCTCACCGGCAGCCAGCGAAAAACCGTGATTCAGCGCCAAATCAACAATGCCGGAACCGCGGTCTGGGTCGGCGTGGGCAACATTGTGATGAGCCAAGGCGCCACCTTCAACAATCGGATGGGTGCCAGCTTCTACGCGAACAATAATGCCAGCTTTCAGTCCGGCGGCGGAGCCATCCCGCAGTTTCTCAACGCCGGCGCATTTATTAAGAGCACCGGCACCGGCACCACCACCTTTGATGGACCCGCCTTCATCAACACCGGTCTGATCAGTGCCTTAAGCGGCACCCTGGATTTTCACTTTCCCGACTTCACCCAGACCGCTGGTGGTGTCATTGACCTCAACGGCGGAATCATCAAATCAAAGAACAACCCGTTGGGAATTCAGGGCGGCACGCTACAGGGCACCGGCACCGTCATTGGCAACGTCAACAACAGTGGGGGAATATTCAGCCCCGGCCATTCACCCGGCACCATCACCGAAACCGGCAACTATGCACAGGGCACCGGTGGCACTCTGAAGGTCGAGATCAATGGCCCGACTGCCGGCACGGATTACGACCAATTGAAAGTCATTGGTACGGTGGCCCTGTCCGGTGCGCTCAAGGTATTCTCCGGCATTACCCCGCCTTCAGGCGCCACCTTCCTCATTATTGACAACGACGGTGCTGATGCGGTGAGTGGCACTTTTATCGGCTTGCCAGAGGGCGCCCTGCTGATCGTGGGCGGGAACGCCTTCGCCATCACCTATCATGGCGGCGATGGGAATGACGTGGCGCTCAATGCCACGGTGGTAAAAGTCGGCTCTGTCTCCAAAACCGGCGACGCGATCACCGTCGCGATTGCAGGTTTTACCGGCCGCAGGTACCAGCTCCAGCGGTCTCTTGATCTGTCGCCGCGCTCGTTTATTAACGTCGGCGCCGTGCAGACCGGGGATTCCGGGGCGATACTCTCGCTCGTCGACAACAATGCAACCAGCCCGACAAGCTTTTACCGAGTGAAGATTGATTAATAGCCTGTCTGATGAGAGGCCATGGGGTCAGTTGCCGGGCCGTTTCGGGACGGAGATTCACGCGTTCCTGCTGGTGGACAACCGCCAGGATTGGGGACGGGACGAGGGCGGTGACAACGCGGCATCTCGGCTGGCAATTGGTGGATGTGGTACGGCAGGCGCGAGGGTTAAAGCATGCCGCGGCGGCGCAGGGGACTCGTCGTTTCTGGCGCCGGGCGGAGGCAGGCACGGAATTGGCAGCGATCACCCGTCGTTTGATGGCAAAATACTCAATGTTTGACCCCATTGATCGCCCGCCAGCACGGCCTCATAGACAGATTCGAGCAACCCTGGGCCAAGCTCCATGTGGATTTTCATGGCCGAATCAACAATCGCTCCGGTGATGTCCCGCCGAATTAGAGGCGTTGCTAAAGGTTCGGCATTCCCTAGTTTATACCATGAAAGCAGTCGCTCTCATTTGCCTCTTCTCAGTTCTTCCTCTCAGGGCGGAGGACTGGCCGCAGTTTGGCGGACCGGAACGCGATGGGGTTTGGAAAGAGACCGGCATCCTGCAATCCTTCCCGCCGGAAGGGCCGAAGGTTTGCTGGCGCGTTTCCGTGGGCAGCGGCCTGTCCTCGCCCATCGTGAGCGGCGGCCGCGTCTTTCTTTGCGACTCCGAGAGGAAGCAACCAAGAGCGTGGGAACGGGTACATTGCTATGATGAACAATCAGGCCGGCCGTTGTGGACGCATACGGACGAGGTGAGCTACGCCGGGTGGGCTTTTACTCCCAACACTGAGACCGGTCCGGATGGCACTCCCCTTGCCGCTGGCGGCAAAGTTTATGCCGTGGGCCGGATGGGAAACCTCGTTTGTCTCGATGTGCGCGATGGCGCTGTGCTCTGGCAGAGGGATTTGACCAGGGATTGCGGTCCCGCGGACTCCTTCGGCACCACGCCTTCGCCTTTGATCGAAGGCCAACTCCTCATTCTCGTCCCCGGCGGAAAGCCGGACTCCTGCGTGGTCGCTTTCGACAAGGACACTGGTAAAGAAGTCTGGCGGGCGCTCAACGACCGGTGGACCTACAGTTCACCGGTCGTCGTCACCGCTGGCGGGAAAAGGCAACTCACGGTCTGGACCCCAGATGCGATCACATCGCTCGATCCCGCCACGGGCAAGACCTGGTGGCGCCAACCGCGGACGCTGAATGGTGACTTCGCCGTCGCCGCACCGACGGTGTGGGATGGGCTCTTGCTGGCCGGCGGCTTAATGTTTCAACTCGATCCGGACAAGCCGGCCGCTTCTGTATTATGGCCGGTGGACACCGTCAGGGCCCGCCGAACCCTGAGCCAGACTTCAGGGCCTCTGATGCAAGGCGGCTACGTGTATTCTCACAGATCGCAGGGAGGCCTCGTCTGCCTGGATGCCCGCACTGGCAAGCTGGTCTGGGAAAAGGACAAAGTGGTGGATTCGAAAAGTGGAGCTTGCATCCACCTCATCCCCAACGGCGATTGCGTATGGGTCTTCACCGACCAAGGGGATCTTATCCGGGTGCGACTAACACCCAAGGGTTACGATGAACTGGGTCGCGCTCACATCTTGAATCCGACCTATCAGTTTGGGGGCCGCAAGCTGGTATGGTCTCCACCCGCCTTCGCAAATCGGCATCTGTTTGCGCGAAGCGGCGAAGAACTTATCTGCCTGTCCCTGGAGGCAGTGCAATGACCGCCCTTTCCGAGACTCGGGAAGCCATTCAACCAACCCCAGGCCGAAAACGAGGAGCTCCAGTCCTTCGCCCCGATTTGCTCGAGCCAGATTTCGGCATCAAACATGATACGGCTCTTCAGCAGAATTCGTGGGTAACTTCTGGCTGAATGTGGGCTGAGCGAGAGTGGAAAGCGATTGGTTTTGGGTGAGCGGGCGATTCCGTCCTGG
>JAYTHD010000157.1:0-4794 GCA_043732975.1 Verrucomicrobiota bacterium | reverse complement strand
GTGCTGGGAGTCGTCCTCAGCGTGGGGCTGATTGCGTACCAATTGGATTTGAGCCCCGGACGCCTCGTGGCGTTCATTGTCGCCAGCCCTTTGAGCAAGGTGTTCGATCCCCATTGGTCCGCACCGACGTTCTGGGGCAAACAATTGTTGGCGGGGGCCGCAATCGCCCTGGTGATGACCGGCCTGGACCAGAACACCATGCAGAAAAACCTGTCGTGCCGCTCGCTGCGGGATGCCCAGAAGAATTTGTACACTTTCACCGTGGTAATGGTTGGCGTGAGCGTGGCGATTCTGTCGCTGGGTGTTTTACTCCACGAATTTGCCCGCCATCAGGGAATCCCGATCCCGGCCCAATCCGACAATCTTTTTCCGTTGCTGGCCTTGCGACACCTGGGCCCTTGGGCGGGCTTGGTTTTCATCATTGGATTGACGGCCGCCACCTTCAATTCCGCGGATGCGGTGCTGACGACGCTGACCACCAGTTTTTGTCTGGATGGTCTGGGTTGGGACCAAGAAGCGGAAGCGGGACCAGTCCGGAATTCAGGTATTTCACGGGACACCTTGCGACGGAGGATTCATTTCGGCTTTGCTGGATTGCTCCTGGTCGTGCTGCTGGCGATGCCGTGGATGGCTCAGGGGTTTCCCATCATCGATCTGGTGCTCAAGCTCGCGGGCTACACGGGAGGTCCGCTGCTGGCCCTGTTTGGACTTGGACTCTTCACCCGGGTGCAACTCCGGGGGTTCCTCATTCCGGTGGTCTGCATGCTGAGCGCCCTGGCCAGTGCCGGTTTGGAGCTGGCCATGAACGGTCGCGCAGGCGGCTATCGGTTCGGGTTTGAATTACTCCTGATCAACGCGGCGGCTTGTGCCCTGGGTCTGTGGGCGGCGTCGGGGATTTGGATGCGAGTGGCTCCGGTTCGCCCGGACTCCACCCGGACCTTTCAAGGGCGACCGGATTGAGCCGCCGGCGTTGATACCAGCCAACACCCAAAAGATCGTAAAGGCCGCGCCATAGGCGGTTCCAGACGCCGTATTTGCTGATTCCCGCGACCCGCGGACGATGGTTGACGGGTACTTCCAGGCATCGGCTGCCATTTCCGGCGACCAGAATTGGCAGAAAGCGGTGTAATCCATTGAAGGGGAAAACTCCAGTGAGTGCCGAGCGCTTGAATGCCCGCAACGCGCAACCGGTGTCGGCAAAGTCATATCCAAGTGCGGCCTGGCGGGCGGACCGGGCAATGCGCGAGCTGAGCCGGCGCATCCACGAGTCCTGTCGGTTCACTCGATGCCCGCAAACAAAGTCAACCTCGGTCAGCAAATCCAGCATTCGCGGCAGCGCCGCCGGGTCGTTCTGCAAGTCCCCGTCCAGCGTGCAAATCTGGGCGGCCTTGGATTCGCTGATCCCGGTCCACACCGCGGCGCTCTGTCCCCGATTTTTGAGGTGTCGAATGCCCCGGACGCGGGGCTCCTGGCGTACGACTTCCTGAATGCGGTCCCACGTCGGATCGGTGCTGCAGTCGTCGACCAAAACGATCTCCCAGGGGCGGGGGACTTCCGCAAACACGCGCACCAATTCCGCAACCAAGGGAGCGACGTTATCGGCCTCGTTAAACACCGGTACGACAATGGCGATGTCGGGAGTGGGGGTGATCGGAGCCAGGTTCATCACGAAAAAAGCCGCGGAAACCGCGGCTTTGACGCTCAGCGCAACACGGAAAGCCGCGCTCAGTGCCCTTGTTTCGGAGCGTTATCGAGGCATCCCAATTTGGCAAACAAACCAAGGATCACCACGATGGCGATCCCCAGGGGCACAAAATTGCTGGGGGTGGTGGCGGTTCCCACCGCCTTGACCATGCCGAAAGTCAACAGGGCACCTTCCGAGAGAAAGAAAAGAATGCTCAACCAAAACTTCATACGGCCGCACGATAGGGAAGAAGCGCGGGTACACAAGGCCCACGAGCGGCGGAATCGTGATCTCCCGTCCGCCGGCCACGGCTGCCATCTCCCCCTTGCCAATCCCCGCGGGAACCGTCATGGAGATTGCTCACACCTCACATTTATGAGCCGCCTCCACCGCTTGCTTCAGGTCGCCACCCTGCTGATACCCTTCTGGAACTCCCTGGCAGGCAGTTATCCGCCCGGAGCAGGAACAATCACTCAGGGTTTTGAGGTCCCTGATGGGACGACCAACCTCATCGACGGCAGCCTCATCGGTTCGGACCAAAGCCCGGACATCGGCTTTCCGATTGCCGGCATTTTCAATGGAACACTGCGTTTGACGGAGCAAAACACCACCAATGTCGTCGGTTCCTTTCGACTGCCGGATCTGGATCCGGGAAGCGTGGCGCGGAGCTTGGACCTGAAATTTAGCGTCCTGATGAATCCGCCGGAGAACGGCCGGCCCAGTGAGGGATGGTCGGTGAATTTCGGACGCCTGCCCAATGACAACGGAACCGGTGAAGGAGGCTACGCCCCGTTGTCCCGCGGCTTGACCATTGCCTTCGTCACTGGGGACAACCAGCAAGATCCCCCATCGATTCGGATCTCTGTGGGCGGGGTGGTCATCGGCGTTTTTCCAAAATCTTTCACCTTCGATGCCAACCAACGGCCGGTGACGATCCATTGGGATTCGGCCGGACTGGATGTCGGCTATGAAAATCGGGTGGTTTGCACGGATTTGCCCACGCCTGGCTTTGTCCCCCAGGTCGGAGGCGTTTTTGGGTTCACGGCGCGATCCAGCACCCGAAGCATGGAGATTGCCATCGACAGCCTGAGGGCAGTGACGCTATCGCTCCCGGCGATTGAAACGGGTGGGCCGATCATCGACGAGTTCGTCGCCAACAATTCCCTGTTGGAGGATGAGTACGCAGACAAGCCGGGATGGCTCGAGCTCTACAACGGAACGGGCGACGTGACGGACCTGACGGGCTGGTTTTTGACCGATTCGAAGAACAATCTGACCAAGTGGAGGATTCTGGGGTTGAAGTTAAATCCCTACAATTACCAAATAGTATATGCCTCGGGTCGGGACCTTCAGCTGACATCGTCGAATCTGGTTCATGCTTCCTTTACACTGAACAAACACTCCGGATTTCTGGGCCTGGTCAAACCCGACGGAAAAACCCTGGCGACCGCCTATACCTATGGGGAACAGGACAAGGACGTTGCGTATGGTGAGATGGGCCCCCACCGGACTGTCGGCTACCTGTTTCCAGCCTCACCGGGAACCGTCAATACGCAGGAACCGTCGCCCGCCTCGTTCAGTTCCGAAGTAGTCTTTTCGCACCCCGGTGGATTTACAACCGCTGCCTTGGATCTCACCCTGTCCACGGAGAACCTCGCTGGAATTGAAATTCGTTATACCCTGGATCGGACGGAACCCAGTCAGCTGTCTTTGCGTTATACCAAACCCATTCCGGTGACTGGTTTCATCACGGTGAAGGCCCGGACCTACGCCCCCGGACATCTGGCAGGACCGGTGATCAGTCACACGTTTGTTTTCACGGATCCAACCCTGGGCAATTATTCTCCAACGGGTCAGGAGTTCAGTTCCAATCTCCCCTTTCTTTTCGTCGATAGTTTTGGTACTTCGGTCGACGACTCCACCGGGGGCTCGCGACCCTTTCGGTCTTCCTACCTGTTGTTTGTCCGGCCGGACCCGGTGACGGGACGGGCGTCGCTGAGCACGCCACCAGAATATGCCGGGCCTTGTGGCATCCATGTCCGGGGTGAGAGTTCCGCCGGCTTTGATCAGAAGAGTTATTCACTGGAGATCTGGGACGAGTCGGGGCGGGACCGTGCGGTGAGTCTGGCGGGGATGCCGGCGGATTCGGATTGGGTGCTCTACGGACCCTGGAGTGAGAAGACACTGATGCGAAACAAACTGATCTTTGACTGGATGCGGGCGCTGCGGGGTGAGGACGGTTCAGCGGTTCGTTCCCAGTTTGTGGAATTGTTCTTCAATCAGGCCAAGCCCGTCACGGGAAAAGTTGCCTTCAGCAGCTATCGCGGCATCTACGTCCTGATGGAGAAACTCAAGCGGGGCAAGAATCGGCTGCCGATCGCCAATCTGAACGACAAGACCGTGGCCCCGGACTTGATCACCGGCGGCTATATCATCCGCAAAGACAAGGACGATACGCTCAAGAACAACTGGATTTCCGGTTCAGTGGGCATTCCGTTGCAAAGTTATGATCCAGACCGGTTGAACGCGGTCCAGTTCAGTTATATGAAGAAGTTCACCAGTGCGTTTGAAAGCGCCCTGATGGGAACGGGTTTTCGCAACATACGAACCGGCTACGCGGCATATATCGATCCCGATACCTTTATTGATGCGCAATGGTTCCTCGAGGTGGCGAAGCAGGTGGATGGTTACGTCTTCAGCACCTATCTTAACAAGGATCGTGCCGGGCGCCTCCGTGCCGGTCCGTTGTGGGATTTCAACATCGCCCTGGGCAATGCCGACTACGGTAGTGGCGAATCCCCCACGGGCTGGCTCTATGATGTGCCCAACGGTGTTGGCCAGCTTTGGTATCCCCGCCTCCATGCAGATCCTGACTACCGGCAGGCGCACTGGGATCGCTACTGGCAAATGCGACGCACAGTCCTTTCCACGGATGCCGTGATGGTGGTGATAGACCGTCACATGGCGACCCTGCTGGATGGCTACACCGGCTTGGTCAGCAACCGGGCTCCGGTGGAGGTGCAGAATCCGGTGGCCCGTCATTTCCGCAAATGGCCCCACCTGGGAGTACGGGACTGGCCCAACCCGGCGGCCACAACGAAAATAAGGTC
>JAYTHD010000156.1:0-12249 GCA_043732975.1 Verrucomicrobiota bacterium | reverse complement strand
ATTATTGGCACGAAAGAGATCACCGAGGATTACTTTGCCGTCGCGCTGGGCGGCCGCGCTCCCGAACGTCGGAAAGATGTTCCCCCCGAAACCGGGCAGGAGTGGCGCCAGCTTGGGTTGGAAACTGCGATCAAGTCCACCGTCCCCATTCAATCGGGCCACTCCATTTACAGACGCACCTTGAACATTGGTGATCAGGACTCCCGAAATGAAGATCTGTCCATTGGACAAGGGAGTCACTTGTTGCACGAAGCGTTGGATGCCAGTGGTGGCATTGACCTGGGGGTCAATGCTACCGTCCACGTTGAGCAACGCCAGACTGGTACGTTGAACCCCACCGATCAGCGTGAATCCTCCGCCTGCCAGTATCCGGCGATCCCTTCGTACCTGCAGGGAGCGAATCGGGCTATCCACACCCACAATGCCGTCCACACCGAACGCCCGATCGATCGTCCCGTCAGGAAACAGGCGAAACAATCCCAAGGCCCCGTTATGAGCCGCGCTCCAGTACCCCGAAATCAACACACTGTCGTCCGGCGACTGGATCATCGTCACCATTGAACTGCCTCCCGAAGGCTCTGGTACCGGGTGGAAACTGAGATCAATGCGGCCATCCGCTTCCAACCTTGCAACGTTTCGGTTGGGCAAGCCCGGAGCCGCGAGGGAGCCGGCAATAAGTATCCGATCATCCCGCTGCACGACGATCATTGAAACGCCGCTGGCTCCAGCCTTCTGCGCAAAGCCCGCATCCAGACTTCCATCGAGGTTGAGTCGAAACATGGCACCGAGTGTCGGAATGTCGCTGTAGAAGCCGCCGATGAGAATTTTGCCGTCGGCTTGTACGGCTACAGCGCTGGGGGGCACTTGTCCCCGCAGGGCGATCGGTGGATTGAACGACCGGTCCAGACTTCCGTCCGCTTGAAGCTTGGCCAATGAGTAGCGGGGCTGGCCCCATACATTCGTGAACCGGCCAGAGACCAGCGTCTTGCCTCCCTGAAGTGCGAACATGCGGAGGATTAAGCCGCCTTTGGCGTGGGCCGCCGGGTCAAATCCCGTGTCAACACTTCCGTCCGCGTTGAGTCGGGCAAAATGGTCGCGCACCACGCCGTTGATGTGGTTGAAATTGCCAGCGACCAAAACGCGTCCGTCCTCCTGTGCGGCCGCGTACGAAACAATGCCTTGGAGGCTCCCAGTGCTGGCGCCGTTGGTGTATTGAAACAAGAATCCGCTACCGGTATTGAACCCGGGATCGATCGATCCGTCGCTCTGCAATCGCGCCAATTGCGGGAAGGCAATGGGGTCAAACATTGATTATTTGACATTTTGACTTCAGACGACGGGCAAACGCCGCCATTTCCGTGCCTTCCTCCGCCCGGCGCCAGAAGCGGTGAATCCCCTGCGCCGCCGCCGCATACTTCAACCCTGGCACCTCCCGCACCACATCCGCCAATCGCCAACCGAGATGCCGCGTCGCCACCGCCATCGTTCCGTCCCGTCGTCTTGGTGGTTTGTCCATCAGCACGAACGCGTGAATCTCCGTCCCGAAACGGTCCGTCAACTCGGCCACCCGTCCGAGAAACCGACGTCGATCCTCGTCCGTGAGATAGATCGCCTCCCCGCCATTGCCCCGGCTCATCACATGGTACCAGCCATCAAACACCTGAATCCTCAATCGTCGTGCCACGCCGACAACATCCCCCCCGTTTCAACACAAATGTCAACTGTTCATGTTTGACCCCATTGCCTCTCATTGCGTCGGCAAGCGTGCGTGCGGTGGTATAGGGCCGGTGACGGCCGGGCGAGGGCGTTGAAGAGCAGCCCAACCCCTTCCATGATCGATCCTCCTCAACGTCAGTGTCAGCGCCAGTTGGGAGACGTGGCGCTGACAGTGGCAACGCCAACCCCATCCGCCATCGGGCGACGGGGACGAAGCCTTCCCTGCGGAGTGCCGGGAGAACTCAACGGCCGACCACCACGATATCCAGATAGGATGGCCCCCTGGGCCCACCCCTTCCCCCGGGGCCGGTGCGCCCATCCCCTCGCGGCGGGTTGTCCGCCGGCGGCGCTGGGGCCGCGGTACCGGGGGCGGCAGGAGCCGGTTCCGTCGTGATCACGACGATTTGATTCTTCCGTGTGTCGAGGGCGCAGGTCTTGGCCCGTGGCTTGGTCGGCACGTTTTGAGCCACCTCAAAATGGGTGGGACTCGTTTCCCGGATGATGGTCAACGTCCCGTCACCCTGCGAGCTGAATGCCTCCATCGTGTTCGGATTGAATCCCCCGCCATCGGTACCGCGGCCGATCGGCAGCGTGGTTAGGATCGTCCCGTCGTCCGAATTCATGATGACCGCGACCGACGGTTCGTGACAAAACGCGAAGAGGATGTGGTTTTTCGCATCCAGCCCCAGACCGGCGGGACCATGCCCCTTCCCTCCCAGTCCAAAATGCGCGGTGACTTTCAGGGTCTTGACGTCCACCACCGCCACGTTGTCCTGGTCTTCGATATCCACGTAGAGGTGCCCATTTCCGTCAGATGCTGCCTGCTCCGGCGCGCCTCCGAGGTCGATGGTGCCAACCACCAAACCCTCCTGGGAATCGATCACCGTGGCGTTCGGTTGGCTGTGGCTGAATACGTAGATTCGTTCCGTCAATGGTTCGAAAAGAATTCCATCAGGGCGGCCTTCCACCGGGATTGTTTTGATAACTTCCAGCGTCGCGGTATTCCACATCGCCACTGGACTGCTGCTGGAAAAACCATGATGTGATTTGGAATCAACGGCAACGCCCCGGGCACGGATATTCGGAATCGCTCCAGTTGGCTTCAACGTATCCAGATCGAAAGCCAGGACCTTATCACCGCGCGGTACGTAGAGACGCCTTTCGTCGCCATCCGCGAACACGTAATCGATCCCGCCTTCACCGAGGTATTGGGCGGTATTTATGATTCGGTACGGACGGTAGGCGGTCTCGGCGGCAACTTGAAAGGACACGCTGATACCCAGCACCACGACGATCAATGCCAACTGTTTCTTAATCATATTGGGAACGGATTCTGCGGATCCTGAGATCCGCGGGAGGACTTCATTGTAAGTGTCGAGACTGGCAGAGGACCCACTGGTTACGGCGATAATGAAAACGCCCGACCTTCCCCGGAGTTTGGCCGAGGAGCCTGTTGCCCCTCAGATGCGAGCATCTCTCATCGGGTAGCTCCGAGATTCAATGAGTTGCCAATGTAGACAAGGTCACTGACGAACCATTTTGACTCCGGAGCGGGCGATGGAGTTTGTCGGCAGAAGTCCCGAGAACTCCGAGAAGTCCCCGGAAATCGTTTATTCTCCTCTCCGGCGTCTCAGCGCCTACCAATGAACTGACCTCCGACAACCAGTTCATTGCCGCAAAGCACACAGAAAGGAATCCGGTGGCGGTGCTCCGCGTGCGCCCACCGGTCATCAGAAGTATTTTGTCGCACACCCCTTCCCGCAAAAGGCGATGAACCCAGGTGGCGGTCAGCCGGCCCGAGACCTACCCACTCCCATGAGCAAGCGAGCCTTTTGGATCAATACACCCCTTTGCCTGCTGGTGACCCACCTCTTCGGTTCACCTGTCGGCGCACAGACGAACTGGCCGCAGTTTCGCGGCGCCCATGCCGCCGGGATTGGCGCCGGCCGCGACCTGCCCGACCACTGGTCGGCCACCAACAACGTGGCCTGGAAGACCGACCTGTCCGGACGGAGTTGGTCCTCACCCGTCGTCTGGGGCCGGCGGGTGCTCGTGACCGCGGTCGTCAACACGGGATCATCGGAGCCGCCGAAAAAGGGACTCTATTTCGGAGGGGATCGTCCGGAGCCACCAAAGGCGGAACATTTATGGGAGGTGTTGGGACTCGACCTCGCCACCGGGCATGTGGACTGGAGGAAGACCGTTCACCGCGGCGCGCCCGACACGCCCATCCACCTGAAAAGCAGCTACGGAGCGGAGACACCGGTGACCGACGGCCAACGGGTCTACGCCCTGTTCGGAGGGGTGGGCATCTTCGCCTTGGACCTCGACGGTACCGAGGTCTGGTCCCGCCGGTTGGAGCCCCGCAAAACCCGCTACGGCTGGGGATCCGCCAGCTCACCCGTGCTGCATGCCGGCCGGTTGTTCCTCGTCAATGACAACGATGACCACGCCGAACTTCTCGC
This sequence comes from Verrucomicrobiota bacterium, assembly GCA_043732975.1. Taxonomy (GTDB): domain Bacteria; phylum Verrucomicrobiota; class Verrucomicrobiia; order Limisphaerales; family UBA9464; genus CANIZL01. The sequence goes on along the minus strand of JAYTHD010000156.1, from coordinate 8,068 downwards.
CCTGGAGGCCGAAACCGGAAAGGAACTCTGGCGGATCGACCGTGACGAAAAAAGCAACTGGGCCACGCCGTTCGTCTGGGAGACCGGGATCCGCACCGAGTTGGTTACTCCCGGCACCCGGGCGGTCCGCAGCTACGACCTCGACGGCAAACTCCTTTGGTCGCTTCAGGGTATGTCGAGCATCGCGATTCCGACGCCGTTGGCGGGCGATGGTCTGCTCTTTGTGACTTCCGGTTATGTGGGCGACAAATTTCGCCCCCTTTATGGCATTCGTCCGGGCGGGCTGGGGGATATCTCACTGAAGTCGGGCGAAACCAATAATGCTTCCATTGCGTGGTCAGACCCGGTCGGCGGGCCTTACAACCCTTCCCCGCTCTACCACAATGGCCGCCTGTACGTGCTCTATGATCGGGGCCTGCTGACCTGTCGGGACGCCACGACCGGCAAAATTCTCTATGATCGCGAACGCCTGCCGGACGGACTGGCGTTTACGGCGTCGCCGTGGGCGGCGGGTGGGCGGATCTTTTGCCTCAACGAGGACGGCGTTTGCTTCGTCCTGCGCGACGGTGACAAATTCGAATTACTCCACACCAACAGGCTGGCGGACGATGACATGTGCATGGCCACACCCGCCCTGGCCGGTGACCGCCTCCTCATCCGCACCGCGGCGAGAATCTACTGCTTGAAGAAGCCAATCGGCCTTTGAAATTCTCATCCCAAGAGCCTGTTCTGCCGGCGAAACGGGCGTCTCGGTACCGCCGGTGTCTCAACTGGCCGGGCCGACTCAGAGGTCGGCGTTACGGCCAGCGCCGGAGTCCGGGTCGACGTTTCACAGAATACCTCGCTCTGGGCACGAACCCCGTTATGTTTTTGCATGTCAATTTGGGTGCGAGTTTTGGGATTTGCGCTGGCGGTGAGCGCCGCCGCGGCTGAGCCAAGTGCGGACGCCGTCCGTCGGCTGCCCCCGGCGGCGACTCGGACGGTGGATTTCAAGCGGGATATCCAGCCGATTCTGGAAGCGAGTTGCGTCAAATGCCACGGGCGCGGCAAGGCCAACGGGGAATGGAAACTGGATACCCGGGAGACGTTTCTGTTGAACGGGGAATCCGGCGCGGAGGTCACGCCCGGGAATAGCGCCACCAGCCGACTGATTCATCTCGTCGCTGCCACGGATCCGGACGATGTCATGCCGAAAAAGGGTTCCCGCCTGACGCCCGAACAAATCGGCCTGCTCCGCGCCTGGGTCGATCAGGGCCTGCCTTGGGAATCCGGGGTCACCTTCGCGCGTCCGCCCGCGAAAAACCTGCAACCGCGCCATCCGCAGCTGCCGCCCGGACCGGAATCCAATCCGGTCGACCGCCTGCTCAAAGCCTATGCGCAGCAACACGCCGTCTCCGCCCCGTCGGCGGTCGAGGATCGCGTCTTCGCCCGCCGGGTTTATCTGGATGTCGTCGGCCTGTTGCCCACTCCCGAGGAACTCAACGCCTTCCTCCACGACAGGAGCCCGGAGAAGCGGACTCGCCTCGTCCGACACCTGCTGGCCGACAACCAAAAATACGCCCAGAATTGGCTCTCGTTTTGGAATGATCTGCTGCGGAATGATTTCAAGGGCACGGGCTACATCGATGGCGGCCGCAAGCAGATCACCACGTGGCTCTACGCCGCGCTGCGGAACAACCTGCCGTACGATCGGATGGTGCGCGACCTGGTGAATCCCACCGCCGCGAACGAGGGCTTCACCAAGGGCATCGTCTGGCGCGGTGCCGTCAACGCCTCCATGACCCCGCCCATGCAGGCCGCCCAGAACATCGGCCAGGTCTTGATGGGCGTGAATCTCAAGTGTGCCTCCTGTCACGATTCGTTCATCGATGACTGGCAGCTCGCCGATTCCTACGGGCTGGCTGGGATCTATGCGGACAAGCCCTTGGAAATGGTCCTGTGCGACAAACCCACCGGTAAGATCGCGCCGCTCCGTTTTCTGTTTCCCGAGCTCGGTTCCGTCACCGCGGATTCGCCGCGCACCAACCGCCTGGAACAACTCGCCCGGATCATCACCCGCCCCGAAAATGGCCGTCTACCCCGGACGCTGGTCAATCGCCTGTGGGCACGCTTCCTGGGGCGCGGTCTGGTGGAGCCCATCGACGTGATGCAAAACGAAGCGTGGTCGCCGGACATTCTCGACTGGCTGGCCGAGGACCTGGTCGAGCATCAATGGAATATCAAACGGACCATGGAAATGATCCTGACGTCGGCCGCCTACCAGTTGCCGTCGGTCAGTCTCACCGACAAGCCCGATCCGGACTCTGTCTTTCGCGGACCGGCGGTGCGGCGATTGACTGCGGAACAATTCCGCGATGCGCTGGGCTCGCTCACCGGCATCTGGCACGACAAGCCGGAAGGCGATCTGGACCGTCTTCTCATCGAGCCCGGCAATGCCCAGACCCCTTCAGCCGATGCATACTGGATCTGGTCCGACGCTCAGGCGGCCACGGGTGTTCCGCCCGGCACGAACTGGTTTCGCCGGCAGATCGTTCTCAATGCGGCCCCCACGGAAGGCACGCTGTTCGTCCATGCCGACAACTCCGCCCGCGTCTTCGTCAACGGCAAATCCCTCAACGGCTCCGTCTCGCCGGAGTGGGATCAGCCCAGTGTTTATGACCTGCGCCAGGTGCTCCGTGCGGGCACCAACATCCTCGCGTTTGAAGCCATCAATGGCGGCGAAGGCAAAAATCCCGCCGGGCTGCTGGCGTACGCGCGGATCCGGCACAGCGCCGCCTCGCAGCCGGAGGAGGTCTGGGATATCGCCACCGACGCCCACTGGCGGGTGAGCACCCAGCACACTGACAAATGGGAAACCACCGACTTCACGGAGGAATGGCCGCCGGTGGCGACTTTGGGCGCCAGTGACATGGCCCCTTGGAATCTCGGACATCGCCTGGCGGATGCCGTGGCCGGTCGCAGTCTCTATGGACAGGTCCGCGCTTCCCTGAATTCGGCCGACCCCTTGAGCCGCGCCCTGGGCCGTCCCAATCGCGAACAGGTCACCACCGTCCGGCAATCGACCGCAACCACGCTGCAGGCCCTGGAGCTGACCAACGGCGAGACCCTGGCCAAATTGCTGCGGCAGGGCGCGGAGAAGCTGCTGACCGCCAAACTGAACGGTCCCGCTCTGGCCCAACGGCTCTTTCTGCAAGGGGTCAGCCGACCGCCCTCGGCCACGGAACTGCAGCTGGCTTCGGAGTTGGTCGGCAGCACGCCGTCCCGGGAAGGCGTCGAGGATTTCCTCTGGAGCCTCGCGATGTTGCCGGAATTCCAGCTGAACTATTGAATTTGGTTACGAAGTCGATGAACACTATCGCTCGCAGAACAGTCCCTATTCTATGAAGACGCCTGACTTCTCCCGCCGCGAGTTCGTGAAGGGCCTCAGCGCCGCCACACTTGGAGCCCTCGCCGCCGGTTACCCGAACCGATCACTCGGCGCAGAACCCATTGAGCCCATCCAGGCCACCGCGGACACCGTCATTGTCCTCTGGATGGGCGGCGGCATGGCGGCCACGGAGACGTTTGATCCCAAGCGGTACACGGCCTTCGAAAAGGGCATGAACCCCAACTCCGTGCTCTCAACGTTTCCGTCCATTCCCACGTCGGTGGACGGCATCCGTTTCAGCGAGGGACTGGAACGGATGGCCAAGGTCATGGACCGCGGCACGTTGATCCGGAGCTACACCGCGGCCGACCTCGGGTTCATTCTCCATTCCCGCCACCAATTTCACTGGCACACCGGCTACACCCCGCCCCAGAGCGTGGCGTGTCCGCATATCGGTGCCGTCATTGCCCGCACGCTGGGTCCGAAAAATCCGGCCGTGCCCGCCTTCATCAACATCGGCCAGCGGCTCGACAATGGCGAAAGCGAGGAACTCAAGGCCTTCACGACGGGCGGATTTCTGGGCAGCGAATTCGGCCCCTTCAACGTCGCCTTCCCGGATGCCGCGAAGGACGTCGTCACGCCGCCGGGCGGCATGAGCCCGGGACGTTTTGAAAATCGGGACCGCTTTTACCGGCGCCTGCTGGGCGCCTCGCCCGTCGGCCAACTGGGCAGTGGTTATCAGCGGGATTCCCTGATGCGTTCCCTCGACAACGCCCACCGGCTGCTCGGATCCTCCGCGGCCAAGGCTTTTGATCTCACCCTCGAAAGTCCCGAGACCATTGCCAAATACGTGCCCGGCGGCTGGGATTTCACCCATCGCCTGGGCGGCGACTTCACCCGCGAAGGCAGCTACGAAAAGGCCAACATCCAACGCTTCGGACTTGGTTGCCTGCTCGCCCGCCGCCTGACCGAAGCGGGTGCGCGCTACATCGAGGTGACGACCGAATACATCCCCTTCCTGAACTGGGATACCCACGAGCACGGCCATGAAAAGCTCGCCAACATGAAGCAATCCATCGATGGCGCGGTGGCCCAACTCGTCCTCGACCTCGAGGAGCGCGGCCTGCTCGACCGCACCCTGATCGTGCTCGCCAGCGAATTCAGTCGCGACATGATGCAGGAGGGCAAGCCGGACAAACCGATTCAAAACCAGGTGCCGGTGCCGGAAAAGATCGAGGAGCTGACGCATTACGGAATGCACCGGCATTTCACCGATGCCGGCTGCATCCTGCTCTTCGGCGGCGGCATCAAGAAAGGGCACCTCCACGGACTCACGGCGGATGAGCGTCCGTGCAAGACCATCAAGGATCGCGTCGTCATCGAGGATCTGCATGCGAGCATTTACCAGGCGCTCGGGATCTCTCCGCGCCTCTCCTACGAGATTGAGAAGCGGCCGTTTTACGTCACGCGCGATGGTTCGGGCAAGCCGATCAAGGAGCTGTTTGCCGCCGGCGTCTAAGCTCAACCTTTCCTGATGCCCGCCCCCAAGCCGAAGCGCACCGCCCAATCCACCAGCCAGTTCGACTCCATCGAAGCGGCCCTCACCGACCTCCGTCGCGGACGGATGATTGTCGTCGTCGATGACGAGGATCGCGAAAACGAGGGCGACCTGATCCTGCCGGGCGAGAAGGCCACTCCGGCGGCGATCAACTTCATGGCGCGGTTCGGCCGCGGTCTGATCTGCGTGCCGACGACCGGTGAGCGGTTGGCGCAGTTGGGCATCGAGCAGATGGTCGCGAACAACGAGGACACGCTGAAGACCGATTTTCAGGTCAGCGTGGATGCCGCCCGCAACATCACGACGGGCATCTCCGCCGGCGACCGCGCCGAGACGATCCGCGTCCTCGCCGATCCGCGGTCCACGGCGGCGGATTTGCGCAAGCCCGGCCACCTCTTTCCGCTGCGCGCGAAGCCCGGCGGTGTGTTGCGTCGCGCCGGCCACACCGAAGCCGCCGTGGACCTGGCCGTCCTCGCGGGCTTTCGTCCGCTGGGCGTGATCTGCGAGATCATGTCGGACGATGGCTCCATGGCCCGGCTTCCCGAGTTGCGTCGTTTCTCCCGCAAGCACGGACTCAAATTGGTTTCCATCGCCGATCTCATCCAATACCGCCGCACGCGCGAACGCTTGGTGGACCGGGTGGAAACCATCCGGATGCCCACCGAATACGGTGAGTTCATCCTGCATCATTACCGTTCCAAGATCGACGGATTGGATCACCTCGCGCTCGTCAAGGGCGACGTGACGGGCCGGGAAAAGGTGCTGGTCCGCGTGCACAGTGAATGCCTGACGGGCGATGTCTTCGGTTCCCGGCGTTGCGATTGCGGGCCGCAATTGCACGCCGCCCTGCAACACATCGAATCGGAAGGCCGCGGCGTCGTGCTCTACATGCGCCAGGAAGGACGTGGCATTGGCCTCGGCCCCAAGATCGCCGCCTACAAACTGCAGGAGCAGGGCCTGGACACCGTCGACGCCAACCTCAAGCTGGGCTATCCGATGGACCTGCGGGACTACGGCATCGGCGCCCAAATGCTCTGTGATTTGGGACTGAAATCGATCCGTCTCCTGACCAATAACCCCAAAAAACTGGTGGGCTTGCAGGGGCACGGCCTGCGTGTGGTCGAGCAGATTCCCATCCGCGTGCCAGCCAACCCTCACAACGCCGGTTACCTGGCCACCAAGCGGAAGCGCATGGGGCACCTGCTGTAATTCGACAATCGGCTCATTTCGCTCGCCCTTAGCTGACAGTCTCCAGTTCCGTGCTAGGGTATCGCTTCTGTTTACAAGCTATGGACACGTTGCCTACGATTATTCTCAAGCCCGGTGAGGCCGACCGCGTTCTCGGCGGCCACCCCTGGGTGTATGACTCCTCCGTCATCCGCGCCGTCACGCCGCCCGTGGATGGTGAACTGGTGCAGGTGAAGGATCACCGCCAGCGCACCATTGGTGTCGGTTTCTACAACTCCGCCTCCCGCATTCGGGTCCGTATCATTTCGCCGGACAAAGTGACGGTGAATCAGGCGTTTTTCGAGCATCGGATTCGGGCGGCCCTGGAACTGCGCCACCGCTCGCTGCCCGGAGCCCAGTCGTTCCGCCTGATCAATGCCGAGTCGGATATTCTTTCCGGATTGATCGTCGACAAATATGACGACGTGCTGGTTCTCCAGACCAGTTCGCTGGGCATGGATCGGCGGAAGAGCATGATTGTGGATGCCCTGCGCGCGGTGCTGGCCCCCCGGGCGATCCTGGAACGGAACGACATCGCGTCGCGGAAATTTGAAGGGCTGCCGGAAGTGAGTGGCACGCTCTGGGGCGAGGCGCCGGAGTCGGTGGTGATCGATCTCAATGGGCTGAAATTTACCGCGCCGGTGGGCGGCGGCCACAAGACGGGGATCTACCTGGATCAACAACTGAACTACGCGCTGGTGGCCCAGCGCGCCAAGGAGGCCCGCGTTTTGGACTGTTTCAGTTTCCTCGGCGGATTCGCCCTGCACGCGGCCCGGGCGGGCGCCCGGGAAGTCCACGGCTTGGACCAAAGCGCCGGTGCCGTGGCCGCGGCGACCGCCAACGCCCAGGCCAACGGTCTCGCCGAGCGTTGCACCTTTGAGACGGCCAATGTCTTCGACTGGTTCAAGGCCAAGACCTTCACCCCGCCCCACGAGCGCCTCGTCCCGCAATACGATTTGATCGTGCTCGATCCCCCCAGCTTCACCCGGAATCGGGCCTCGGTGCCCGATGCGTTGCGGGGCTACAAGGAGATCCACGTGCGGGCATTGAAGTTGCTCAAGCCGGGCGGGACTCTCGCCACCTTCTGCTGCTCGCATCATGTGGACGGCCGCGTTTTCGAAGACGTGATCATGGCCGCCGCTTTTGATCAGCGCCGACTGCTGCGACGCGTGGCCACCTACACCCAGAGCCCGGATCACCCGATTCTCCCGGCCATTCCGGAAACGGAGTATCTCAAGGGATTCGCGTACGAACTCGTCCGCAGCTGAGGCGGAGCGGTCAAGTCCGCGCAAGAATTCTGATTGCGTCGTGAGAAATCGCGGTGAGGGTAGGCACCTCACCGCAAAAAGGATTTCATGAAGCGTTTCACGTTCCCCCGCCGTCCAGCCTTTCCAGAACCGTCGTCGACCCGGCCCCCCGCTTCTCGCATCCGGCCCGCCGCGGGAAGACTCTCCCTTCTGCCGTGGCTCTTGCTCTCGTTACTGGCCTCAACGGCTTCGACCCGGGCTGAGTTCCTGCAACCCGTGGATGTCACCGTGACCAACGGAGAGGAAATCAAGGACGCCCTGATCAACGGCCAGGGTTTGGACGACGGAGGCGCCGGCAGTCCGGATTCCACCCACACCCCGTCAAGTGGCGAAATGTGGACCGCGATTGGTTCCATCCATGCGGAAGTGGTGTTTGATCTGGGAAAGCTGGTGAGTCTCACCAAGGTCTATGTCTGGAACTATAGCGCGCCGAACGACACGGATCGCGGGATGAAAGACGTTCAGATCCTGGTGTCACCCGATTCCAATCCTGCCACCGCCAAATTCTCCGGCATCGCCAATGTCACATTGACCGAGGGCGGCGCGACGGCCCAGGCGTTCGCGGTGACCGGCACTGACGTCCGCCTCGTAAAATTGAAAAACACGAGC
>JAYTHD010000155.1:0-6423 GCA_043732975.1 Verrucomicrobiota bacterium | reverse complement strand
GTCTCCCAACCGGACCATTCAACCCACCATCGCCGCGGCAATGATGATGGATACGCCGAGGATGACGGATCCGGCCACAATGCCGGCCGCCACGTTCTTGTTCTCCACGATCTCCTTGTGGAGGTTACCCGGGGTGCAACGGTCGAACACCTTGTAGCCGACCACAGCGGTCGCAATCCCCACGGCGGCAAAGACCAACATGTAGAGCAATGCCTCACCGAAGGACTGGGCATGCCACGAAGCGGCCGGCACACTCGACGTCGACTCCGCAGCCAGCAAACCCGGTAAGGCGGACACAGCGAACACCGCGGTGACGGAGGGGATCAGGAAGCACAGCTTTGTTTCCATAACCTGGCAAGAATTCGGCGGGAAGCTTCGACGGCGCCGGCGGATTCGACAAGGGCGGGATTCGGCCAGCTCGTCAGAGACTCGCTCCACCGGGCAGAGGGGGACTCGCGAGGACTCTCGTACCACCTTGCTTGCTGGCCTTCGGCCACAAATTCGGTGGGCCGAGAGTCTCCGCGAGGCACCCGCGTTGGGGACCTGACTTCGTCAGCGGCTGGCTCGTCAGAGACTTGCTCCACCGGGCCGAGGGGATACTCGCGAGGACGCTCGTACCACCTTGCTTGCTGGCTTCCGGCCACAAATTCGGTGGGCCGAGAGTCTCCGCGAGGCAGCCGCGTTGGGGACCTGACTTCGTCAACCCAGAGCTCGGCAGAGCTTCGCGCCACCTTAATTGCTGGCCTTCGGCCACAATGGGGGCGAGCGTGACCGCATGTCTCCTGCACTTTCACCGAAACCAGCCGCTGCATCGGCGGTCGTCATCTGGGTATGAAACTCCTCCCTTCGTTGCTATTCACCGCCATCCTCTGCGCGCCGGTCTGGGCGGCCGATGCCGGACCCAAGGACACCGTCACCGCCGCCGCCGCCAAGCTCGCGGCCCAGGCGAATTACAGCTGGAAAACCACTGTAGTCGTGCCGGAAGGCTCCCAGTTCCGACCCGGACCCACCGAAGGCCAGACCGAAAAGGACGGCTACACCCACGTCACCGCCAGCATGCGGGACACCAGCACCGAGGTCGTCTTCAAGGGCGGCAAATCGGCGGTGCTGATGGAGGGTGAATGGAAGTTGGGCGCCGACATCGATGCCAGCCAGGGCACCGGCCGTTTTCTATCCCGCCTGCTGCAAAATTTCAAAGACCCCGCCGCGCAGGCCACCGACCTGGCGAAGGCCACCAAGGAGTTGAAGGCGGACGGCGACGTGATCGCCGGCGCCTTGACCGAGGAAGGTGCCAAGTCCCAGTTCCGCGCCGGGAACGCCAAGGACGTCTCGGGCAGCGTCCGCTTCTGGATCAAGGAGGGAGCGCTGACCAAGTATGAAGTGAAGGCCAAGGGGAAGATGGATCGGAACGGTACCGAGGTGGATGTCGACCGCACCACCACCGTCGAGATCAAGAGCGTCGGCACGACGAAGGTCGAAGTGCCGGAGGGTGCCAAGAAGAAGCTGTCCTGATATTTCGCAGTGAGGAACTCCCCCGGTTTCGAAGCCAGTTGCCAATCGGGACATTCTTCCCGTAGCGCCTGGCGTCGCGGGATGCTGGCGGCGCTGGCGATTGGCGGCCTTCAGTTCGTGGCGCCCGCTGGGGGTGAGGACCTTTCCGGCGGGCCCGAGTTTCGCGAGCGCATCCAGCCGCTCCTGCAGAAGTATTGCTTCGATTGCCACGGCGACGGTGCCAGCAAGGGCAAGGTGACCCTCGATACGTTTGCCTCGGACGAGGCGTTGCTGGGCGATCATGAGCTGTGGTGGAAGGTGCTGAAAAATGTCCGCGCCGGCATGATGCCGCCCGCCGCCAAGCCCCAGCCCGAGGCGGCGCAGAAGGCGCAATTGGAACGTTGGATCAAACTGGCCGCTTTTGCCGATGATCCCGCGAATCCCGACCCCGGCCGGGTGACCGTCCGGCGGCTCAACCGCACGGAGTATCACAACACCCTCCGCGATTTGTTGGATGTGGACTTCAATACCGTCGCTGAATTTCCGGCGGATGATACCGGACAGGGTTTCGACAACCTGGGTGCCGTCCTGACGGTTTCGCCGTTGCTCCTGGAAAAATATCTCGACGCGGCGCGGACCGTGGTGGCCCGGGCAGTGCCGATGACTGGCCGCGTCCCGGCGGAACAAATCATCCGCGGGCGGGAATTCAGCGGAGTCGCCGGTGACACCAACGCGCCGGGTAAGCCGGGAGGTTCGGGCTCCGGGTTGGTGCTGTCCTATTATCGGGAGGCCACCGTCACGAACGTCCTGAAATTGGAAATCGGCGGACAATACAAAGTTTCCCTCGACCTGGCCTGCACGGAGAAGTTCATCGACAACCAGTTCGATTACAACAAGGCGCGGTTGGTTTTCCGGTGGGACGACGAGGTGGCGTGGTCCCGAGATTTCACCCGGGAAGGCAATAAATCGTTCAATCAGGAGTTCACCCGGGATTGGGCAGCCGGGGAACATCGCCTGGTGATCGAAGTCCAGCCGTTGACGCCCGAGCAGAAGCAGATCCGCTCGCTCGCGTTCCGGATCGATTCCGTAACGCTACGGGGTCCCCAGGACAAGGCGCACTGGGTGAAGCCGAAAAACTACGACCATTTTTTCCCTCGTGACGTGCCGGTCGAGCCAGTCGCTCGCCGCCAATATGCGCGGGAATTGCTGACTGACTTCGCCCGGAAGGCATATCGGCGTCCGCCGGAGCCGGGCGTGATTGACCGTTTGGTGGCTCTGGCGGAACAGGGGTACACGGATGGTGGCGCCGAATTTGAAGGTGCGATTGCCCAAGCCATGACCGCGGTGCTGGCGTCGCCCCGTTTTCTTTTCCGCGAGGAGTTCACCGATCCGCGTTCGGCGCCCGATCAGCATCCGTTTCTGGATGACCATTCCCTGGCCTCCCGTCTGTCCTATTTCCTGTGGTCGAGCCAGCCGGACGCCGAACTGCTGGCGCTGGCCGATCGGGGCGCGTTGCGCGGCGAGCTCCCGGCCCAGTTGAAACGCATGCTGGCGGATGCCAAGGCGGACGCCGTGACGAAGAACTTCGTCGGACAATGGCTGCAAACCCGGGATATCGAAGGCGTGCCGATCGACGCCCGGGAGGTGTTGCGCCGGGAAGCAAAGCTTGACCCGGATTTTGAGCGCAAGCGCGCCCGGTGGCGGGAATTGCGGGATCGCCCGGATGAAAAACTGACGCCAGAGGAACGCGCCGAGCGGATGGAATTAGGCAAGGCGGTTTTTGGTAATCAGCGGCCGCTCCGGGCGGATCTCACCGGCGAACTCCGCCGCGCGATGCGTCAGGAGACCGAGAAGACCTTCGACTATATTGTGCGCGGGGATCACAGTCTGCTGGAGTTGCTGGACAGCGACTACACGTTCCTCAACGAGCGCCTCGCCGTGCACTACGCGTTGACCAATTTGAACGTCACGGGCGACGAATTCCGGCGGGTGACGCTGCCCGCCGCGAGTCCGCGCGGGGGTATCCTCACACAGGGCGCCATCCTCGCGGTCAGTTCCAATCCGACCCGGACATCCCCGGTGAAGCGAGGCGTCTTCATCCTCGACAACATCCTCGGTTCCCCGCCAGCTCCACCGCCGCCGGACGTCCCGGCACTGGAAGACGCGGCCAAGGGCATCAAGGGCCGCAAACTTTCCCTTCGCGAGACGCTCGCCCTCCATCGGGAGAAACCCTTGTGCAGTTCCTGTCACGACCGGATGGATCCGTTGGGTCTGGCGCTGGAGAATTTCAATGCCATGGGCATGTGGCGCGACGAGGAGCAGGGGCAACCCATTGAGCCGGCCGGCCAGTTGCTGAGCGGCGAGCGCTTTGCGACCGTTCAGGAATTAAAGCGAATACTGGCCGGGGGACATCGTCGGGAGTTCTATCAGACGGTAACGGAGAAGTTGCTGACCTATGCCTTGGGACGCGCGCTGGAATACTATGATGTGGCGACCGTGGATCGGATTGTCGACCAACTGGACACGGGAGGCGGACGCCCTTCGGTGCTTCTGCAAGGGATCGTGGGGTCCGCCGCCTTCCAGAAGACCCGCCGCGCCCCTGCCGCCACGCCCGTCCCTTCTCCCCGCCCACCCGCCAGTGTCCGCACCGAAGCCCAGTTGCCTGCGGCAAAGACCGTTTTGAATCCATGAATACACCAGCCACATCCGCCGTGAATCGCCGCCATTTTCTGCGCGGTCTGGGCGCGTGCCTCAGCCTGCCCGCGTTCGCCTCTCTCCGGCCGCTGACCACGCTGGCGGGTGAAACCGCGGCCGCGTCGCTGGCCACCACGGCCACGGGCGCGCCCCTGCGGACCGCCTTTTTGTTTTTCCCGAATGGCGCGATTCCGAAGGCCTGGTGGCCGGAGTCCACCGGAAGCGATTTCGCCTGGAGCCGCACGCTGGAACCGCTCGACAAAGTCCGGCAACACGTCCAGATCCTGGGCGAACTGGAGCATAAGGCGGCGACCGCGGGACCCGACGGCGGTGGCGATCACGCCCGGGGCAACGGCACGTTCCTGACCGGCGTCCGCTTGAAGAAGAGCGCGACGGATATTCGCGCCGGCGTCTCAATTGATCAGGTGCTGGCCCGCGCCGTGGGATCACAAACGCGCTTCGCCTCGCTCGAACTCACCTGCGATGCCGTGCAAAAAGCCGGCGCCTGCGATTCCGGTTATTCCTGCGCCTATCAGCACAACCTCGCCTGGAGCTCCCCGTCCACACCCATGACGCCCGAGGTGAATCCACGGTTGGCCTTTGAACGACTCTTTGGTGCCGGCGCGCATGGCGAACGCGCCCAATCCTTCAGTCGACGGCAACGGGAACAACGATCCATCCTCGATTTCGTCCGCGACGACGCCCGCGATCTGCAACGCCGCCTGGACGCCCGCGACGCCGAGAAACTGGACCAGTATCTCACCGGCGTACGCTCGATTGAAACCCGCATCCAGCAGTCCGAACGCTTCGGAGTGGCGCAGGATCCCGCTGTGGAGACGCCCGCCGGCATCCCGGGCGACTACGCGGAACACATGCAGTTGATGTTTGAACTGTTGGTGCTCGCCTTCCAGACCGATTCCACCCGGGTGGCCACGCTGTTGCTGGCGCATGACGGCAGCAATCGATCCTTCGCCAGTATCGGAATTTCCGAGGGGCACCACGACATTTCCCACCACCAGGACAAGCCGGAGCTGATCCAGAAGCTATCCGATATTGATCGCTGGTACGCCCGGCAGTTCAGCGCCTTCCTGCAGAAACTCGACGCGCTAAAGGACATTGATGGAAAGTCGTTGCTGCATAATTCGATGATTGTCTTTGGCTCCGGCAATGCGGACAGCAACCGGCACACGCACTCGAATCTGCCGATCGTGCTGGCGGGCGGCGGCGGCGGGACCCTGCAAGCGGGTCGGTACGTGAAACACAACGGCAAGCCAATGACGAATCTGTTCCTAAGCCTGGCGGATCGCATGGGTGTCTCCTCGCTGGAACGTTTCGGCGATTCCACGGCCCGCCTGGCGGATGTTTAGCGCGGAGAGCTTATTTTTCCCCAAAAGTCGGGCTTCAAACACACCGACCCAATGGCAATGCCTTGCTGGCGCGGGTGGGCGACGGTTCGTTGGGATTCATCGGTGCTGGAGGGAAAGTAGCACGGACGGCGCAATTACTGACAACTGCAACCACAGGAAGCCAAGGAAATCGGTTGAGCGCACCAATCAACCGGTAGGGGCCGGGGCAATCTTGCAGATTAAAGCTTCCGCTTCGGCAAACGACAGGTTGTGCTCGAGGTCCCACAAGTAAGTCCCTTGAGGAAAGCTGTTCCCTTCGTTAAGGAGAATAGGTGTCTCCATTGCTTCATCGGGCCGCGGCCATTTTGGGCCTGTGGTTGAGGATTTTTGGTTTGCCGCTCGCCGGATTTCTCCTGGTCCATAGCGCCGAGCCGGTGCGCTATTTGAATTCCACCACCCTTGCGGACTCCGTGGTCACCTTCAATGAAGTGATGTACCACCCGCAAAACGACAACGCCGCGTTGGAGTGGATCGAGCTCCACAATCAACTCGCCGTCATGGTCGACCTCTCCAACTGGACGATCGAGGGCGGCTTGGAATTTCGCTTCCCCACGGGCACCCGAATTCTGGGCGGAGGATACCTGGTGATTGCCGCGAATCCCACGGCTTTCCAGGCCCAAACGGGCTTGCCTGCGTTGGGCCCCTTCACCCGTCAACTTGGCAACGGCGGCGACCGGCTGGTCTTGAAGAATCACAACCAGCGATTGATGGACGTATTGGAGTACGGGGACGCCGCCCCGTGGCCGATTGCGGCCGACGGCTCAGGGGCTTCGCTCGCGAAACGCGTCGCCGATTCTCCCAGCAGTCCCCCCGAGAATTGGCGCGCGAGCGA
>JAYTHD010000154.1:0-5069 GCA_043732975.1 Verrucomicrobiota bacterium | reverse complement strand
TGGGGTCAAACATTGATTATTACAGTGTGCCTTCAGACGACGGGTGAACGCCGCCAATTCCGTGCCTTCCTCCACCCGGCGCCAGAAAAGACGAATCGCGGGCGCCGACGTCAGCGGGGGCGAATCAACCCAAATGCCTTGGCCATCGCTTGGGACCGGGATCTGACATGAAGCTTGTCATAGATCCTCCCGATATGGGTGCGCACGGTTCCCACGCTGATGTCGAGCTCGCACGCTATTTCCTTGTAGAGCAACCCACGGCTCAGCAAGTGGAGGATCTGACCCTCACGGCTGGACAGCGTAGTCAGTTCCCCGGCGCCGACCCGAGGCCTTTGGAACGTGGCGATCACCCGCCGGGCGATGGGTCCGGACATTGGGGAGCCGCCTCGACTCAACTCTTGGATCGATTCCAACAACCTGCCCGGGGGAGTCGTCTTGGTGAGGTAGCCGCTCGCACCCGCAGCCAGAGACTCAAAGACCGCGTCATGATCGTCAAAGACTGTCAGCATCATCACGAGTGAATCGGGTAACAGGACCTTCAACTCCCGGGTGCATTGAATCCCCGACATTCCAGGCAAGCCTACATCCATGAGGACTACCGCGGGTCGCAGTGGGACACCGTGTTTCAACATCTCCTCTCCTGATCGAAACGTTCCGATGCATCGGAACCCTGGAGTCGCCTCCAGCAGTCCGCTAAGTACTGCCCCGACGACGACGTCATCCTCCACCACGGCGACCAAGAGCACGTCGTCCTGGTTGGGAAGCAGGGGGGGTGGAGGGGTCATGTCCTCAGGAGCCTTGGCTTATTTTTCAACGGCAGGGGGGAGCGGCGCCAGCAAGGTGATTCGTGCGCCGGAGTCGCTGCCCGGCCCGACGCTCAGGTGGCCCCCGATCGACGCCGACCGCGCCTCCATATTGCTGATGCCGTTGCCCGAGGTTCGAACGGGCGGCTTGTCGAAGCCGCAGCCATCGTCCGAAACAGTCAGTGTCAGAATCCCTCGGTCGACCGCCAACGCCACATGGATGTGCCGTGCCTTGGAATGTTTGGCGGCGTTCGCGAGCGCCTCCTTGAGGATCAGGAAGACCTGGCGGCGGAAGTTCGACCCGAGGGTCCGTGGTTCGATCTGGGCTGGAAAGGAAAACCCGCACTCGAGCCCGGCCGACTCGGCAAACTGAGCGGCATACTCACGAAGGTAGGCTGCGAGGTTGTCGAGAGTGTCGTAGCGAGGGTTGGTGGCCCAGATCAGTTCACTCATACAATCCGCGGTGTTCCTGGCAATCCCGCCAATCTTCTGGAATTCATCGGCACCCCCCCGCCGCGCGGCCCCGGCCACATCGCTCAACAGGGCGATCCGAGTCAGGTTCGCTCCGATCTCGTCATGGAGATCGCGGGAAATCCGCTCCCGCTCCCTCGCCAGGAACTCCGCGTGGCCCGCCCGCATCCGGAATCGCTGGGACGCCATCCAATATCTGATCAAGCCGGCACCCATCAGCCCTGTGAGGGCCATGGCCGGAACGTAAAAAAGCCGCCTCTGATAGAAAAACGATTGAAGAACGAAAGTCACGTCCAGCTCCCTCGAACTCCAGACACCCCGCTTGCTACAGGCCTTGAGGTGCAGGCGATAAGACCCGGGAGGCAGGTCGGTGAGGACAAGGCTTCTCCGCGTCCCTTGGTCGACCCAGCCGTCGTTTCTTCCTTCGAGCCAGTACTTGAACCGGACCGTTTCCGGGGCGAGCGGGGACGAGGGGGACAGGTAGTCGATGACCAGTTCCCGTCCACGGCCGGGCGCCAGTCGAAGTCCCTGACTCGGCGCCGGTGGCCCAACCCGGGATGTCGGCAGGGGAACGGCTTCCGTTGCGATGGCACTCGAGGGATTCTCCCCGTGGATCAACTGTCCGTCGGCAAAAATGGACTTCAAGACCACCGCGGGAGATCTTTCATCCCCGAGGCATTTTTCGGGATCGAAGACGAGCAAGCCCGCTACCGAGGGAAACCAGAGCCTGCCGTCGCGTGACCTGCAGGCATTGGGTGCGTTGCCGCCATTCGATTCGATATTCAGCATCCCATCGGTCAATCCATAGTGGACACACTGAAGTGAGTCCCGACGCCCATCGGCCACAGCATTCAGATCCCTTTCGGCCACCCGGTAGACGCCTTTGTGAGAGTTCATCCATAAGAACCCATGGTGGTCGCTCAAAATGCTCAGCGAGAGGTTGTCAAACAGGCCCTGCGCCTCGCCAACCGAACGGAACGTCGCGTCTCGGTATCGGAAGAGGCCCTCGTCGAGCGTGGCGAACCAAAGGGCACCGCCGGCGTCTTCATACATCGGCGCAGAAATTCCCTTGGGTGAACCTGGTGGGTTTCCCAGCAGTTCAAAGCGGCCGTTGTGGAAACGGCCGGAGAGCCCGGCAACCCAGACCGAACCGTCTCGGGTCGCAAACGGCATCATCGAGGTGGGGGTCGCCGCCTGCCAAAGGATCTCGGGTCTCCCGCCCGGCACCACCTTGAAAAGATTGGTCCGGGCCGTTAGCCAGGTCGTTCCGTCGGGATCCAGGCACAGGCCGGTCACGTCTTTAAACCACGGACAACCTGACAGGGAGATTTCCTCGAAACGGCCGTCAATCAACCGGTGCAATCCGCTCGACTGCATATTGACGTCGGCCACCGCCCAAACCGTGCCGCTGCCATCCTCCAACACGTCGGTGACAAACGGGCTTCGCAGACCCTCAGGAACCGAATAATTCGAACACCGTCCGTCGACCAGATGACTTGCGCCGCCCTTGGTGCCCACCCAGAGGCTGTCGTCGCGGGCTTGGAACACACTCCAGACATCGTCACTTGGCAGCCCGTCCGCCGTGGTGATGATTTTGATTCGCTTGGACTCCAGACAGAACGCCCCCTTGGAATTGCTCCCGAGCCAGTGGTTTCCTTCCGTGTCCAACATCAGGCAATTCACGGCGCCTACGGTGGCCTCGTCGAGCCCCCGGACCGGTCGCAGGGTTCCGTCGGCGAACTTCCAGACTCCCGACTCGGCGCCAATCCAATACGTCCCGTCCGCCTGCGCCAGGATCGATAGCAGAAACCCGCACAAACCTCGTGATGGTTTAACCGGGGCAACGCTTTCGCCGTGGATCCGAAAGACCATCCCGGCGCTGCCACCGCAGAGGACCTCCCCGTCCCGAGACTCCACCAGCCAGTTGATCCTCCCCAACGGCGCCGCATCCAATTGCACGGCTCGGAACTTCCCGCTGGGGGAATCCCTCCGGAAGAGCCCCGTGCTCGACCCCACCCAAACTTCACCGCTTGGGGTTTCCAGCAGACAAATGCACCCGCCTGGAGGGAACGCAATCAACTCGGCAGAGTCTCCGGCGAACCGCCAAAGCGCCTGCGGTGATGAACCCCAGACAACCTGTTTACCGGGAGCTCGGTGCACCCGATCCAGCCTTCTAAGACCGACGGTTGGCGAAACCGACCAAGGTTGGAATTGGAAGGTTGTCCGCTGGAGAAGTTGGCCATTGAAAACCCCAAGCAACTCCCCCGAGTTGCCTCCGGCCAGGGATTCTATGTTCCCGGCCATGATGCGCTCAAACCCGCTGCCGTTGAAACGGGCAAGTCCCTGGCGGGTTCCGATCCACAGGTTTCCATCCTCCGATTGGAGGAGGGCCTGGACGCAATTGGAGGGGAGGCCGTCCGAGGGTGAAAACTGGCGAACGAAGAAATCGTCCGTTTCAAGAGTCTTGAGCCATGCCGATGGGACGACCTTGGGCCCGGCTGAAAGCACCATCAGGATGGGCAGGATCAGAAAGCCTACAATCAGGAAGGCGCAACGCACTCTACACCTCTCTGTGTGCGGGCTCCGGTGTGTCAAGCCTTGTAACGGAGGTCACCCGCCGGTTGCCGGCCGTCAGCGGGTTTCCTGGGGGGAGACCCACTGCGCGGCCTGAATCGATGCCGTGCCACCGCAGTCAACAGGTGTTGGACGGGAACCGGGCGCAGGGCCTCAGCGTGCGCCGCGGCCACCGACCGGGATTGCAATGAAAGAGACCGTGGCATAGTCCAGGCTGGGATCGAAGTAGCTCCCCAGAATTTCGCCTTTATTATTGCTGCTCCGGAAAAAAGTGTTTCCGACGGGAATCCCTGGCACGTCGTACGACAACATGCTCCCACGCCGGAAGACGAATCCGTGGAGATCGTACCAGCCAAAGATCGGGTTAAATTCGGTCCATGTTCCAATGACATCCCCTTCATTGTTGATTGAAAAAGGGAAGGTTCCGGGCAGATCCGGATCGTTCGATGCGGGGCTGTTGATGGTCGTCATCGTGGAACCAACCCGCAGGAAGCCATTCTGCTGTCCGTGGCTATCGACATACCAACCCGTGACGTCTCCCTTGTCATTCACCCCGCTGGGCCGGATGTCTGTGCTCTTAACACCGTAGGCGTCCTCGATACTCAGAAAAGTCCACGTTTTGCCATCGAAGTAGTACGCTAATTCGGTCGCAAGGCTCCCGCCGAAGGCATACCCGACGATCTTCCCGTTGTTGCTGATCCCGCCAGCCGACCCACCGCTCGCCCCAGGGGCCAACGGCAAGCGCTTCCAGGTCTTCTTGTGGGTATCGTAAATGAATCCGTACCCATCGATCCCGTCGTCGTAATACCCGACCAACTGTCCCTTATCGTTGATTCCATTGACCTGAGTGCGGGTCTGGCCTGGTGCATCCAGGATTGTCAATGTGTCGGCGTGCCAGTAGAACCCGTGCTCGGTACCTCCGTTGTCGGTATAGGACCCAGCGATGTCTTCCTTATCGTTGATGAAGCCGGTTCCCACGGT
Organism: Verrucomicrobiota bacterium; assembly: GCA_043732975.1. Classification (GTDB taxonomy): domain Bacteria; phylum Verrucomicrobiota; class Verrucomicrobiia; order Limisphaerales; family UBA9464; genus CANIZL01. The sequence goes on along the minus strand of JAYTHD010000154.1, from coordinate 240 downwards.
GAGGAGGTCCGCAAGGGATGGATCCACTACCGGGTCGATCTTGAATTTGAGCTGAGGCTGGGCGGCGGAAGCTGCGAGCGCAACGCAGCCAAGTAGGGCGAGGCCTACCGCGGCGAGCGATGGACGGGGGGCGGGGTGAAGTGAGTTCATGGGCGGATCAGATTTGTGGTTGGCAACACGTCGAGCTTCCGCTTCCGCAATCGCGAGAGCGGGGGTCGGACAGGATAAACAGACCTGGCA